>NZ_JBIVVI010000084.1:0-13775 GCF_044757675.1 Kitasatospora sp. NPDC091257 | reverse complement strand
GGGGAGGCCGGGGAGTCCATGCCCATGCCGCCAGGCTAGTCGTCGCGTTTCTTCAAGACCCGCCGGTGCGGCCCGGCCCAGAATCGAGGCCATGAACGCCCACCCGATGCACCCGTTCCTGACCCGCGCCGCCTCCGCCGCGGCCGGTGTCGCCGCCGCCGTCCCCGCCGACCAGCCGCTGGACGCGCCGACGCCCTGCCCGGAGTTCGACGCCCGCGCGCTGATCAACCACTGGGTGCTCTACACCTCGCACGGCCTGGAGCACCGGGCCCGGCGGATCGAGCTGCCCGAGGAGCTGAACGCGCGGGACTTCGCCGCCGACGCCGACTGGCGCTCCGCCTACGCGGCCCAGCTGGAGCGCGCGGTCGCGGCCTGGGCGGACCCGGCCGTCTGGGAGGGGGACGTCGACCTCGGCGGCACCCCGATGCCGGCCGTCGGCATCGCCCGGATGCTGATCCTGGAGCTGCTGCTGCACGGCTGGGACGTGGCCCGGGCGACCGGCGGGCGGATCGAGGTCGACGAGGAACTCGCCCTGCTGACCGGGGAGATCGTGGCGGAGAACGCCGAGCTGTACCGGCAGTACGCGGGCTTCGCCGAGGCGGTGGCCCTGCCGGAGGGCGCCCCCGCGTGGGACCGCGCGCTGGCCGCCTCGGGCCGCGACCCGCACGGGAAGGCCTGAGCCGAGGACACCGGACCCGGCCGGACCGCACGAGCGGTACGGGATCAGCCCTGACGCAGCGCCTCCCTCAGCCGGGCCATCAACAGCCGTACGGCCGGGGAGGGTTGATCACGGCGGGCGACCAGCCCGAGCCGGGCCCGGATGGCGGCGTCGACCAGCGGGACGGCCCGCAGTCCGTCGCCCGCGGCGGAGGAGGAGCTGAGGACGGCCACGCCCGCGCCGCGCTCGGCGAGCCGGAGCAGGGCGACAGGGGAGCTGGCCTCGATGTCCACCCGCGGGTCGAGGCCGAGCCGCCGGCAGGAGCCCCGGTAGGCGGCACGGATGCCGGTGCCCGGGGAGAGGCAGAGGATCTTCTCGCCCCGCAGGTCCGCGAGCCGCAGCCGCGCCCGGTCCAGGGCGTGCCCGACCGGGACGACGGCGGCGATCGGCTCGTCGATGGCGACGGTGGCCTCCAGGCCCGGGAAGACCTCGCCCGCGTAGCCGATCAGGGCCAGGTCGAGCGAGCCGGCCAGGACCTGCGCCTGGAGGTCCTCGGAGTGCCCCTCGTGCAGGCTGAGTTCGATGCCGGGGTGACTGCGGCCGAGGTCGGCGACGGCGTCCAGGAAGGGCGGGATCGAACAGCCCGTGATCATGCCCAGCCGGACCCGGCCGCGGACGGCGTCCGCGAACTCGGCGGCGGTGTGCTGGATGGCGTCGAGGGTGGCCAGGGCGTTCTTCGCCAGCGGGAGGACCGCTTCGCCGGCCGGGGTGAGGCGCACCTGCCGGCCCGCCCGGTCGAGCAGCAGCTGGCCCAGTTCCCGCTCCAGCTTGGCCACTTGGGTGCTGATGCCGGACTGGCTCACGTGCAGCCGGGCCGCGGCGGCGGTGAAGGTCCCCTCGTCGGCCACGGCGGCGAAGTAGCGCAGCTGGTGCATCTCCATGACCGGTGACGATATTCGACCGGGTGCTCCATCCGCTCGGCCGATCGGTCCGCCGGACGAGCGACCTGACGGGACGACCCGGCGGGGACGGACCGCCTCGAACGACCCGCGGGGACGGACCGCGGCCGCGCGGGGCGGTCACGGCCCGGCCGACGTCACCGGCGGCGGTCCTTGCCCTGGATCTCCTTGCCCTGGACCGCCTTGCCCTGGATCTCCTTGCCCTGGACCGCCTTGCCCTGGATCTCCTTGCCCTGGATCTCCTTGCCCTGCGTCCGTGCCGTCCCGCCGTCGGGCAGGTCGGCCTCGATGCGCTCCTTGCGCACCCGGCCGGTGACGGTCTGCTCCTCGACGCGCTCCTCGGTCACCAGCCGCACGCGCTCGACCGGGACGGTCTCGGTGCGCACGACCGGCCGCTCCGCGTGCAGGGTGACCTCGTACTCGGCCTCCGAGATGAGCTCGCCGGTCATCGCGGCACCGCGGTCGGCCTCGGCGATGGGTTCGTGCTCGACGTGGACCTCCTCGTGCCGCACCGGCACGGTCTGCCGCTCCTCCTCGGTGACGACGTACTTGTGCAGCTTCGCGTGGCCGGTTTCGTACCGCTCGACGCCGACGCGCATCCGCTCCTCGGAACGGGTCATCACGCCGTCCTTGCCCGGGTGGACACCGGTCCGCCCGGCGGCGGAGGCGGCGCCCGGAGCCGCGGCGGCACGCGTGGTGGCGGTCGGGGTCGCGGCGGCACGCGTGGTGGCGGTCGGGGTCGCGGCGGCACGGCCGGTCTCGGCGGCAGCTCCGGTCATGCCCGCGGGACCGGCCGTGCCGACCGCACCGGTGCGGCCCGTGGTGCCGGTGTGCCCGCTCGCGACGGTGGTTCCGGCAGCGGCGGCCGCGGCAGTGGTGCCGGTGCCCGCGGCGGGCCGGTCGGCCGCCTTCCGGGCCCCGTCCCCGATGCCGTAGTACTGGTAGAGCCGATGTTCCTCGCGCTCGGAGAGGTGTCCGCCACGGTCCACGTCCACCAGCGGCGCGTTGTTGACCTTCTCCTTGGGGTACGGCACCTCCAGGTGGTCGCCGACGACCCGGGCGTCGCGGATCGGCACGAACGACTCGCCCGCCCCGAACCATCCGGTCTTGACGCTGACCCACTCCGGCTTGCCGGTGACGTCGTCGAGGAACACGTGGTCCGCCTTGCCGATCCGGCTGCCCCGTACGTCGCGGACGGGCTGGTGCAGCATGGAGCGGGCCTGCTGTTCGGTGATCACGATTCACGCCTCCTTCGCATTCCAGCGATGAGCGCCTTACCGGCCCGAACGGTCCGAAACCACCTCAGCTGACCTTCACTCAGCGTGACAGTCGTGGCCCACCGGTCACGCAGCGCATCCTTATTTCATCATCAGCAGAGATAGAAGCCATCTGATTCATCTGTTGGACGGATGGTCGTGGTGGCCGGGAGGATGGAGGCATGACGACGACGAAGACCGCGCGTGAGCTCGCCGAGACCTACTTCACCGCCTGGGAGGCGGGCGACTTCGAGACCGTCCGTGGACTGCTGGCCGAGGACGTCGACTTCGTCGGCGCGCTGGGGACGGCCTCCGGGGTGGAGGAGGCGCTGGCCGGGCTGAAGGGGCTCGGGCAGGTGCTGGAGAAGATCGACGTGAAGGTCCGGGTGGCCGAGGGCGACGAGGTGATCACCTGGTTCGAGCTGTGCACGAGCATCGCCCCGCCGGCGCCCACGGCGAACTGGATGCACGTCGAGGACGGGAGGATCGCCCGGATCCGGGTCACCTTCGACCCGCGCGGCCTGCTGGCCGGCTTCGAGCGGAAGGCCTGAGACCGACGGGCCCGGGGCCCGGCAGGGCCCGAGGCATGGGCCCGGCAGGCCCGGGACAGAACCGGCCGCGGCCGGCCGGCCCTACCCGGCCTCGTGCTGCGCGTACCTGGTCGTGAAGCCCAGAACCGCCACGTACCGGCCCTCGGCCGCCTTCGTGACCTCGCTCGGCCGCACGGGCTGCCAGGTCAGGTACTCGGACCGCTGCCCCTCGTCGTTCCGGTAGCGCCGGCTTCCGTACTTCTCGTACCAGTAGTCCTCACCGGAGGTCAGGAGTTCGGGGCCGGGCGGCCGGGTGACGTTCACGGCCAGTTCCGTCCGCACCGCCTCGCCCGTCGCCAGCGCGAACTCCACGGACGGGGCGATCGGCCTGGCCGCCGCCTCCGCCGCCTCCTCCGGGGTCGGGTCGGCGGGTGGCTGGTGGTCGTACTCGTCGGCCGCGACCAGGCTGTTCCACCTCTGTGAGCTGCGCCAGCCCTGGCCGTCCAGGTACCGGTCCAGATCGGCCAGCCGGGAGCGGACGTCACCCCCGTCGAAGGCCAGGTAGACGTTCACGGTCCGCTCGCAGGCCACCGGCAGCCACGTACCCCGGCTGAACAGATCACCGCGGTAGTCGGTGCGGCACACGTCGACCGTCGACCTCCCCAACCCCTGCGCCCACGGCAGTAGTTCGGGCAGCCGGTCGATTCGGTCGGCCATCCGCTCCTCGGCCGCCCGGCGGGCCTCCCCGGTCACCGGGGCCTGTGCGATCCCCGGGACGTCCGGAGGGGCCGGGATGGCCGTGGCGCGGTAGAGCCGCCACCCCGCCCAGCCGCCGAACACGACCGCCGTCCCCAGGACCGCGATCATCACCCACCGCAGCCAGAACCGAACCACATCCACCTCCGGCCTCCGCCCACCCCGCTCGGGCATCGTACGGGCGCGAACGCGCAACCGTACGGGCGGTACCGCAGGACGGCCGGTCCGCACGGGACGTCGGCCGGTCCGAGCTCCCGCGCGGGACAGCGGCGTTCACGCCCTCCCACCCCTCCCGCCGCAGCGGAGGTGACCGCCTCCCGCCGCGGCGGAGGTGACCGCCGGCCGCCGCGGCGGAGGTGACGGTCACCCGTCGGAGCGGAGCGGCTCGCCGGCCCGGTGCAGGTGGGCGAAGATCTCCCGGTAGGAGCGGAACAGGCCGGTCTCGCAGTACGGGACGCCCTTCTCGGCGCAGAACTCCCGGGTGATCCGGGCGGCCCGCCCCAGCGCCGGGGTCGGCATGCTGGGGAACAGGTGGTGCTCCACCTGGTAGTTGAGGCCGCCCATCAGCGAGTCGATGAGCACCCCGCCGCGGACGTTGCGCGAGGTGAGCACCTGGCGGCGCAGGAAGTCGAGCTTCATCCCGGGCGTCACCATCAGCATGCCCTTGTGGTTCGGGGCGAAGACGCACCCCAGGTAGACCCCGAGCAGCGCCTGGTGGACGGCCAGGAAGGCGACCGCCTTGCCGACCGGGAGCGCCGCGAACACCAGGCCGAAGTAGCCGGCGAAGTGGACCACCAGCAGCACGCCCTCCAGCACCGGGCGCTTCATGACGGGGCTGCGCAGCGCGCGGAAGCTGTTGAAGCTGAGGTTGAGGCCCTCCAGCAGGAGCAGCGGGACGAACAGGTACGCCTGCCGGCGGCCGATGAACCGGGCGAGGCCGCTCGCCTGCCGGGCCTGCCGCTTGGACCACACCAGGAGTTCGGGTGCGACGTCCGGGTCCCGCTCCTCGTGGTTCGGGTTGGCGTGGTGGCGGGTGTGCTTGTTCATCCACCAGCCGTAGCTCATGCCCATCAGCAGGTTGGCGGCGATCCGGCCGCCGATCTCGCTCGGCAGCCGCCGGTCGAAGACCTGGCGGTGCGCCAGGTCGTGGGAGAGCAGGCCGATCTGGGCGAAGACGACGGACATCGCCGCCGCCAGGCCGATCTGCCACCAGGTGTCGCCCAGCGCGAACAGGGCGTACCAGCCACCGAGGAAGGCGGCGAGCACCAGGCCCGCGCGGACGGCGTAGTAGCCGGGCCGCGATGCGCTCGGCGCGCAGCGCGTCGTACCAGGTGGTGTCGGCTGGCGGCAGGGCGTTGACGTCCAGCGCCAGCTTGAGCAGCATGTCGGCCACGGCGGGGTTGCGGGCCAGCACCGGGCCGTGCAGGTAGGTGCCGAACACGGTGTCCCGCCAGGCGCCCTCGGTGCCGTCCCCGGTGCCGTTGCCCCGGCCGACGGAGACGGTGGCGAAGGGCTGAACGCCCTGGCCGAGGTGGGTGACGCCCTGGTGGTTCTCGAAGCCGGTCAGCTGCGGCAGGCCGAGTCGGGGGTCGACGTCGGCGAGCACGTCGCCGACGCAGCGCTCGCCCTCGCCGCGGGCGGTCCAGACGTCGAGCAGGCCCAGGCCCGGCTCGCGCTCGCCGAGGTCGTTGATGAACTCGTGGCCCATGATCTGGAAGCCGGCGCAGACGCCGAAGATGATCGCGCCGTTCTCGGCGGCCCGCACCAGGCCGCTGTCGGCGCGCAGCCGCTCGGCGGCCAGGCGCTGCGGGCGGTCCTCGCCGCCGCCGATCAGGTAGATGTCACCGCTGGTGGGGATCGCCTGGTCGGAGCGGACGTCGATCCGGGTCACGTTGAGGTGGCGCTGGCGGGCCCGGCGCTCCACGACCAGGGCGTTGCCCCGGTCGCCGTAGGTGCTGAGCAGGTCCGGGTAGACCCAGACCACGCGCAGGCTGCTCTCACTCATCCTCGAAGGCCTTCCGTCACGTCAAGACTGGTGTGCGGGCGCGGCATCAGCCGGCCACGACCTTCCGCAGCTGCTGGAAGGCGGTGTAGTTGGCGATGGCCTCGATCCGGCCGGGCGGGGCCATCCGGACGGCCTGCTCCAGGGTGTCGACCACGTGGAACTGGAGTCCGGCGACCTCCAGGCGGACGGCCAGGTCCAGCTTGCGCTGGCCCATCACGAAGACCGGGTGCCCGGCGAGGCGCTCGTAGTCGACGTCCCACAGCCAGGAGGTGTCGGTGCCGTCGGCGTCGAGGGCGTTGACGGAGAGGATCACCGGGGCGGGCGGGCCGTCGATCAGCGAGAAGGTCTCCAGCCAGCCGGCCGGGTTCTTGGCCAGCAGCAGGCGGATGTCCCGGCCCTGGTACTGGACCACGTCGTAGCGGCCGGCCACGGCGGCCACCGAGCGCATCCGCTCCAGGGCGACCTGCGGGGCGACGCCGAAGACGGCGGCGACGGCGGCCGAGCTGGTGGCGTTGGCCAGGTTGGCCCGGCCGGGCAGCTGGAGCTGGATCGGCCAGGCGCCGCGCTGCGGGTCGATCACGTGGGTGCCCTGGAGCGCCCAGTGCGGGTTGGGCCGGCGGAAGCCGCAGTCCTGGCAGAACCAGTCGTCGCCGGGGCGCTGCATCACACCGCCGCAGGCGGGGCACGACCAGGCGTCCTCCTTCCAGGCCTGTCCGGCGGCCACCCAGACCACCTTCTTGCAGGAGGAGGCGGCCCAGGTCACCAGCGGGTCGTCGGCGTTGGCGATGACCACGGCCTCGGTGTTCTGGAGGCCCTCACGCCACTTCTCGGCCATCATCCGGGTCTCGGCGGCGCGGTCGAGCTGGTCGCGGGAGAGGTTGAGCAGGGCGATCGCCTTGGGGCGGGTGTCGCGGGCGACCATCGCCAGGTACTTCTCGTCGACCTCGATCACGCCGAAGCGGGCGTCCGTGCCGCCGGCGAGGGCGGAGGTGATGCCGGCGGGCATGTTGGCGCCCAGGGCGTTGGAGACCACCGGGCCGGCGGCGCGCAGCGCCTCGGCGATCAGGCGGGTCGTGGTGGTCTTGCCGTTGGTCGCGCTGACCAGGACGACGTCGAGGTGGTCGGCGAGGGTGGCGAGCAGGTCGGGGTCGAGCCTGAGGGCGACCTTGCCGCCGATCACCGAGCCGCTCCCGCGTCCGGCCTTGCGCGACACGGCGGCGGCGACCCGCCCGGCGGTCACCGCGATCTTCGCGCGGGCCGGCAGCGAGGCGTCGCGTGCGCCTGTGGGCTCCGATTCGGTGCCTGCCATGCTCAGTGGTTCCTCCTTGCTGCGGCACCGCTCGCGGCCGGATAACGGGCCGTCGGGCGGCGGGGACGGGGGTCAGCCTACCGACTCCGTCGCCCGGCCGGACGATCCGGACCCCGTGCCGCCTGCTGCGACGCGTTCGCGGGTGCGGCTGAGGGCCCGTCGAGGAGGGCGGTGTACGGAGCGACCCCGGGGCTTCGGCCCCGGCCGAGCCCCTACTCCTTGACGACGTTCCACGGGCACCGCCGGGTTCCCGAGGTGCCCGGGTAAGGATCTGGTGAAGAAATGATCAGCGGCCCGGACGGCGGGCACAGTCGGCCGGATCACCGGCGGCCAACGTGGCGGTGATCACCAGGGTGCCGTCCTCGGCCAGGAAGTCCAGCGGCGCGTCCAGCCGGCGCATCGCGGCGATCAGCCCGGTGTTGGTGCCGTGGGTCACCGCGTACACCGTCCGTACGTCGGCCGACCGGGCCGCCGCCGACAGCCGCCGCAGCAGCGCCAGACCCAGCCCGTGGCGCTGCCAGGCGTCCTCGACCAGGACGGCCAGCTCGGCCTCGCCGTCGTCCCACATCAGGTGCCCGAGCGCGACGAGCCGCCCGTCCGGGGCGGCCACCGCGAAGCTGTGGCCGTGCCGGGGGTCCAGCAGGTGGTCCAGGTAGCGGCCGGCGTCGCGGACCGGGCCGTGGTAGCGCTGCCGCAGCGAGGCGGGGGAGCAGCGGCCGTGCATCGCCAGCGCCGCCGCCCGGTCGGCCGGCCCGGCCGGGCGCAGCAGCAGCCCGGTCCCGTCCGGCAGGGACAGCCGGGACGGGGCCTCCGGTGTCCGGACGGCGCGGGTCGCGGGCGGGTGCGGCCGGACGGTCCGGTACGGCCCGCCGGTGAGCGCGGGCAGCCGGGTGGCCTGGCCCTCGGGCGCCGCGCACCTGCGGTCGGACCTGCGGAAGGGCCGGTGCCAGAGCCGTTCGGGGCGTGTGCGTGATGCCTTCATGCCGCCGACGCTACCGACGGTGCGCTTCCGTTCGGTTACGTGATCGTGAACGCGTGAATGCCCCGGGGCGTGGTCGGCGGGGTGGGACCGGGCGGGCCCCGGCCCGGGACCGCGGGCCGTCCGGCCGGGACGGTGTCGGCGCAGGTCACGGCCGGTGCCTCAGGCGGGTGGGACGGCGGGCGGTCGACGGTGGGTTGCGTCCCGGTGCTCCTGGTGAGCAGGAGGTCGGGCCCCGTACGTCCACGTACCGAAGGCCGTTCCCATGCGTGACACCCCGTCCGTCCCCACCACCACCGACACCACCACCACCGCCGCCTCCGTCGTCCCCGTCGTCCCGCACGCCCGCCGCGCTCCGGCCGGCACCGCGCTCACCGGCCTGCTCGACCGGCAGGCACGCCTGCGGCCCGACGCGCCGGCCGTGCTCGGCGCCGGCGGCGGCCTCACCTTCCAGGAACTCGTCGGGACCGCCCGCCGGCTGGCCGAGCGGCTGCGCAGCCTGGGCGCCGGCCCGGACGGCTGCGTCGGCCTGTACGTCGAGCCGTCCGTCGAGCTGGTCGCCGGAGCCTGGGGCGTGCTGTACGCCGGGGCCGGCTACCTGCCGCTGTCGCCCGAGTACCCCGAGGACCGGCTCCGCTACATGATCGAGGACAGCGGCACCAGGATCGTGCTCACCCAGGCACACCTGCGCGAGCGGCTGGCCGCGCTGGCCCCGGCCGGGACGGCGGTCCTCGCCGTCGAGGACGCTCCGCCGCCGCGGGACGCGGAGGGGCGGGAGGCCGTCGAACCGGAGTCGCTGGCCTATGTGATCTACACCTCGGGCAGCACCGGCCGGCCCAAGGGCGTGATGATCGAGCACCGCTCGGTGGTCTCCCAGCTGCACTGGATGCACTCCGCGGGCCACCTCGACCCCGAGGTCACCGTGCTGCAGAAGACCCCGATGAGCTTCGACGCCGCGCAGTGGGAGATCCTCGCCCCGGCGGTCGGCGCCCGGGTGGTGGCCGGCACCCCCGGCCTTCACCGCGACCCGGAGGCGCTGGTCGCCGCCGTCCGGCGGCACGGGGTGACGGCGCTCCAGTGCGTGCCGACCCTGCTCCGGGCGCTGCTGGACACCGAGGGCTTCGCCGGTTGCACCGGCCTGACCAGGCTGTTC
Organism: Kitasatospora sp. NPDC091257; assembly: GCF_044757675.1. Taxonomy (NCBI): domain Bacteria; kingdom Bacillati; phylum Actinomycetota; class Actinomycetes; order Kitasatosporales; family Streptomycetaceae; genus Kitasatospora; species Kitasatospora sp. NPDC091257. The sequence continues at coordinate 4,170 of NZ_JBIVVI010000084.1, read as the reverse complement.
TCCGGCGGCGAGGCGCTCTCCCGGCGGCTCGCCCGCGACCTGGGCCGGGCCCTGCCGCAGGCCGCCCTGGTCAATCTGTACGGCCCGACCGAATGCACCATCAACGCCACCTCGCACCTGGTGGACCCGGCCGATCCGGCCGACGGCGCCGGATCGGTGCCGATCGGGCGCCCGGTGGCCGACACCGAGTGCTACGTCCTCGACGAGGAGCTGGCGCCGGTGGCCGCCGACGGTGTGGGCGAGCTGTACATCGGCGGCGTCCAGCTGGCCCGCGGCTACCTGAACCGGCCGGAGCTGACCGCGGAGCGGTTCGTCCGCTCCCCGTTCGCCCCCGGCGAGCGGCTGTACCGCACCGGCGACCTCGTGCGGTGGAACCCGGACGGCACCCTCCAGTTCGCCGGCCGGGTGGACAACCAGGTCAAGCTGCGCGGGTACCGGGTCGAGCTGGACGAGATCGCCCGCGCGATCGAGGAGCACACCTGGGTGCGCCGTGCGGCCGCCGTCGTCACCGAGGACGGCCGCACCGGGCACCCGAACCTGGTCGCCTGCGTCGAGCTCAACCCGCGCGAGGCCGCCCTGATGGACCAGGGCGTCCACGGCGGCCACCACCAGTCCAAGGCCAGCAAGCTCCAGGTCAAGGCCCAGCTGTCCGACCCGGGCCTGCGCGACCGGGACCGGCTGGCGGGCCGCGAGCGGGTCGAGCTGCCCGGCCGGAAGGAGACCGCGGCCCAGCGCCGGGAGGTCTTCGCCCGCAAGACCTACCGCTTCTACGACGGCGGCGCGGTCACCCGGGACGACCTCACCGCGCTGCTCGCCCCGCGCCCGGCCGGCACCTTCGGCCGTGACCCGGAGCTGCTGAGCCTGCCCGAACTCGGCCGCGTCCTGCGGTGGTTCGGCCAGTTCCACAGTGAGGAGCGGCTGCTGCCCAAGTACGCCTACGCCTCGCCCGGCGCGCTGTACGCGACCCAGCTGTACCTGGAGACCGGCGGCCTGGACGGGCTCGCGGCCGGGCTGTACTACTACCACCCGGTCGAGCACGCCCTGGTCCGGATCGGGCCGGCCGGGACCCGGGCCGAGGCGTACCTGACGCTGCACTTCTCCGGGAAGCACGGCGCCGTCGAACCCGTCTACCGCAACAACATCCGGGAGGTGCTGGAGTTCGAGACCGGCCACATGCTGGGCGTCCTGGAGGAGGTGCTGCCCGAGTACGGGCTGGACGTGCGTCCGCTCGGCCTCGACCCGGCCGTCAAGGACCGGCTGGACGTCGCCGGGGAGGACCACTACCTGGGCGGCTTCGCGGTCGTCCGGGCCGTCGGCCCGGCCCGGGCCGAGCGCACCGAGCTGTACGTCCAGGCCCACCAGGACCGGGTGGACGGCCTGCCGGGCGGCCTCTACCGGTACGCCGAGGGCGAGTTGACGCACGTCTCGGACGAGGTGGTGGAATCCCGGCACGTGATCGCGATCAACCAGGCCGTCTACGCCCGGGCCGCGTTCGGCATCACGGCCGTCGGCCGCGCCGAGGAGGAGTGGCTGGAGTACATCGCGCTCGGCGCGGTGCTGCACCGCCTCCAGCGCAACGGCCTGTCCCTGGGCTTCATGTCCTCCGGCTACAGCTCCAAGTCCGGCCACCCGCTGCCCGCTTCGCGGCGCATCGACGAGATCCTGGCCGGCCTCGGCATCACCCCCGGCCCGTCGTACTTCTTCCTCGGCGGCAGGGTGAGCGAGGAGCAGATCAGCAGCGAGGGCATGCACGAGGACACCGTCCACATGAAGGGCCCGGCCGAGATCATCAAGGACGAACTGGCCACCCTGCTGCCCGACTACATGCTGCCCAACCGGGTGCTGGTGACGGACGCCCTGCCGCTCACCGCGAACGGCAAGGTGGACCTCAAGGCGCTGGCCGCCTCGGAGGCCGTCCGCACGGCCGACGTGCGCGGCGAGTACGTCGCCCCGGCCACCGGGTACGAGCGGTGGCTGGCCGAAGCCTGGGGGCGGGCGCTGAGGTACGAGGACGCCTCGGTGACGGACGAGTTCTTCGCCGTCGGCGGGAACTCGCTGATCGCCGTCGCCCTGGTCCACCGGATCAACCGGGAGTTCGGCATCGCCCTGCCGCTCCAGGTGCTCTTCGAGTGCCCCCGGCTGGGCGAGCTGGCCGCGCGCGTCGAGCGGGCCTGCGGTGAGGACGGCGCGGGCAGGGCAGGAGCCGCCGGTTCGCGGCTGATCCGGTTGCACCCGGGACGGGCCGACCGGGCGGTGTTCTGCTGGCCCGGACTGGGCGGCTACCCGATGAACCTGCGGCTGCTCGGCCGGGAGGCGAGCGGGGACCGGGCCTTCTACGGCATCCAGGCGCACGGCATCAACCCGGGCGAGACGCCGTACCCGACCATCCGGGAGATGGCCGCCGCCGACGTCGCCGAGCTGCGCCGGGTGCGGCCGCGGGGGCCGTACACGCTGTGGGGCTTCTCCTTCGGCGCCCGGGTCGCCTTCGAGGCGGCCTGGCAGCTGGAGCGGGCCGGGCAGCGGGTGGAGCGGCTGCTGCTGATCTGCCCGGGCAACCCGAAGGTGCGCCGGGCCGACGGCGAGCGCTGGGGCCGCGAGGCCTCGTACGCCAACCAGGGGTACCTGACCATCCTGTTCGGGGTGTTCACCGGCCGGATCAGCGGCCCCGAGCTGGAGCGCTGCCTGGCCGACACGGTGGACGAGCCCACCTTCGTGGCCTCCGTGCACCGGATGCTGCCGGAGCTGGACGAGGAGCTCATCCGGCGGATCACCGGGATCGTCGGTGAGACGTACGAGTTCGAGTACAGCTTCCGCGAACTCGCCGAGCGGCGGCTGGACGCGCCGGTGACCGTCTTCAAGGCCGCGGGCGACGACTACTCCTTCATCGAGGGCGGCACCGGCTACTCGGCCGCCCCGCCCACCGTGGTCGACCTGGCCGGCGACCACTACGGGGTGCTGCGGGAGCACGGGGTCGGCGAGCTGGCCGCCGCGATCCGGGAGGTGGAACGGACGGTCCCCGGGGAGCTCCCGGACCGCTGATCGGATGATGTGGACACGCTCACGGACGGCCCAGGATCCGTGAGCGGGGAAGCCCCTTCGGATAGGGATGGCTCGGCTTTCCGCCGATCCCGACTCCCTACCGAAGGGGCTTTCCGATGTCCGTCCAGTCGTCCGTCCAGTCGTCCGTTCCGCGATCCGTTCCGCGATCCGGTCCCCGGTCCGTGAAGAACTCCGCACTGGCCACGGCCTGTTGCGCCCTGCTGCTCGCCCTGCCGCTCGCCCTCGCCCAGCCGGCTGCGGCCGCCGCCGAGCACAACGGTCCCAAGACGCCCGAGGAGGCCGCCGCCTGCCACCAGGTGCTCGCCACCCTGCTCGGCGGCTTCGGGCCGATGCTCGGCAACGCCGTGTGCGTCGTGCAGCCCGCCGACCAGGGCTGACGCCTCCCGGGAATCCGCCGGCGGCGGCCGCCCTCCTCGGGCCGCCGCCGGCACCACCGGTGCTTCGGGTGGGCGTGTGCTGCCCGTGTCATCCGGTGGCCGTCGTGACCGGCGCGACCACCCGACCGGCCCAGCGGGGGCGGGCCGGCCATGGCGGGCGGGCGGGCGCCGGGCCGAGGATGAGCGGGTGGGGGCGAGAAGGGAGCAGGACCGTGAAGGAGTTCCTGGTCGAGATCACCACCGCCGTACCCGAGGGTACCGCCGAGGAGGAGGTCGACCGGCGGCGCGCCGCCGAGGCCGTCCGGGCCCGTGAGCTGGCCGGCACCGGCCACCTGGCCCGGCTGTGGCGCCCGGTCGGCGAACGGCGCAGCCTCGGCGTCTGGCGGGCGGCCGACGAGGCGCAACTGCGCGCGGAGGTGCTCGGCAGCCTTCCGATGTGGCCGTGGATGACCGCCGTGGTGACCCCGCTCGAACCCCACCCCAACGACCCTGGCCCGGCCTGAGGCGACGGCTCAGGCGATGCGGGTCGGCGCGTCCTGGAGGGTGTGGCCGGTGGTGGTCAGCAGCGCCGTCAGAACGGCCGGGGTCACCGAGTGCTCGGTGCGGAGGAAGAGCTCCTGGGGGTGGAGGGAGAGCAGGGTGATCCGGTGGTCGGCGAGGGTGGTGGGGGTGTGGGCGAGAACGGTGGTGCGGACGCGCCAGAGGGTGGTCGGGGGCGGGGCGTGCGAGATCG
>NZ_JBIVVI010000083.1:0-13799 GCF_044757675.1 Kitasatospora sp. NPDC091257 | reverse complement strand
GGGGAGACCACCTACGGCTGGTACCGCGGCCCCCTCACCCCCGTGATCGCGCCGGTGACTCGCGACTTCGCCCGCGACGAGCCGAAGACCACCGCCGACCACGCGCTGATCTACGAGCCGGAGCACGGCCTGTTCGACGTCTCCTACGCCGCCGCCTGGACGCTGGGCCGCACCCTGGCACTGAGCGACCCCGACTACAGCGAGGAGATGACCCGGGCGCGGCGCGAACTGGCCAACACCGCCGCGACGGTGATGGCCCTGGCCGCCGATCCGGTGCTCGCCGCCGCCGACCCCGGCGACCTGGACGGGCGCGCCCTGCGGAACCTCGCCGCCCCCACCTTCGCCGCCGGCCTACTGGAGGCGCTCGCCAGCCCGCTCGTCCCGGCCGGCCAGGTCTCGGCCCGCCGGGGCCGCCGTGCCCGGCTCACCCAGGCCGCCGCCCATGCCGCGCTCACCGCCGAGCCCCAGATGGCGGCCCTGCAGGCCACCGCCGCACGGCACGCCCGCACCTTGCCGGCCTGGCTGGACGAACTGGCGCTGCTGCGCCGGGTGCCGTTCAACTACCTGGTGCCGCACCCCGCGATGCTCCCCCCGGAGTCGATCCGGCTGTTCCGCATCGACGAGAACTGGATCGAAGCACTGCTCGCCGGCGCCCGCGACGTCGGCGTCCACACCTCCCTGGACGCAGCTGTCGACCCGGCGCTCACCGCCGCCGTCGACCGCCGCCGCACCCGCTCCGCCGAACCGCGCCGCGCCGGGCTGCTCATCCGCTCCGAACTCGTCGAAGCCTGGCCGGTCTTCGACATCCTCACCACCGCCGCCGGAGCGGACAACACCGAGCTGCGCCGCGACCACCTCGCTCCCGACACCCTGCTGCTACTCCTGGACGCCCTGCCCGAGGAGATCGTCATCCGCGAGCCCGGCCAGGGCATCCACTTCGGCATCGACAGCACCAGCGCCACCGGCGACAACAGCGTCATCAACCTGCGTGACCACCGGCCGGGCACCAACCTCGGCTACCCGCTGCGCCGTGACTACCCCGTCGGCGGCGGCCTGCTCACCCGCCACTTGCGCCCGCGCGCGGGGGACGATGCCCCGGACGTCCTGGCCCTACGCGGCGAACGGGGCCTGGTGCCCGCCCTCGCCCAGGTCCTCGACCCCGCCCTCGGCGACCTCGCACCCGGCGAGTTCGCCCTGCAACTCGTCAACGCCCCCGTCGAGCAACGCCTGACCCTCGACCCGACGCCCGGCCAGGAGAGCGCCCGATGACCGACACCGACCTGATCGTCCCCGTCGAGGTCCACGCGCTACTGGCCACCCGCGACGTGGCCAACTTCGACGACTTCCGGCGCTGGAGTCCGCGCTACCCGTGGACCTTCTCCAAGGACTTCCGCAGCAACGCCGAACCGCCCATCCAGCACTCCGAGGGCAACCCCGAAGAGGGCATCCACGTGCAGTGGCAGCTGCCCGAGGCCCTGGCCACCGGCGTGATCGACCCAGCCACCGGCGTCAGCACCTTCCCGCTGGTGCCAAACAGGTGGCTGGTGGTGCGCTACGCCGAGGTGCGCGGCGTCATGAAGGCCGCCGGTTTCCTCGTCCACAGCGACTACCTGGAGAAGGCCGACGGCGGGCCCGTCGAGTCGGCGTTCACCCCCTTCGTCGACCCGAACCCCGACCGGCCGCCCCGCGCCGACTACATCGGCCGCGTCCACCCGTTGACCGCCGGCCGCTGGAGCGAGCCGGCCGACCGGCCGCTGTTCCTGACCGCCATCGGCAGCGGCCTGCCCGCCTTCGCGGCCTTCGCCCCGTACCACGAGAACGTCTTCCTCTTCCACGACACCCTCGCCGACCTCAAGGCCAGCGAGAGCTACCCGCCGCCCTGCACCGTCAGCTACTGCGTGATCGGCTGGTACAGCAAGGACAGCGCCGACATCCTCAAAACCGCACGCGACATCAAGGGACTGCTGCCCCCCGACGCCGACCCCGACAACGTGGCCGACGTGCTGCGCGCCCTGGGATGGGCCGCCCCCGACGGCATGCCCGCCACGGTCACCCGCACCCGCTACGTCGGCACCGCCCTCGGCATTCCGTGGAACCGCGAGGGCGGACACCCGGACTCGGACCGCCCCAAGACCCGCGACGTCAAGGTCGCGATCGGGCACAGCACGGCCGACGCCGTCGCCGCACTCGTCGACCACCAGGCCTCCGGCACCCAGCTCGCCGACCAGGTCCGCGCCCTGTTCCACGGCAACCCCGACGAGCTCGACGGCCCCGACTGGCAGAACTCCCTGGACGAGCTCACCCGCCGCTCCTGGTTCAGCGGCCACGACGGCGGCGCCACCTGGCACATCGTCAACCGGCCCAGCGACACGGCCGACAGTCAGGCCCCGCCCCCCGGACAGCCGGACTGGATCACCACCCTCAATCGCGATCAGGACGAATACGACCAGGCCCGCCACCAACTCGCCGCCGCGCAATGGCGGCTGTGGTCACTGTGGTGGCTGCGCAACCTGCCCGAGAAGCGCCGCCCCCTCGACTACGCCTTCGACGAGCGGGCCTGGGACCAGAAGATCGACGAGGCCCGCGCGCGCGTGACGGTGCTCGACACCGAGGTCAAGCGGTTGAGCGGCCTGGTCCCGCACGGCCTGACCCCCGAAGAGACGCAGACCGCGATCGACCGCTACGCCGAGACTAAACGGCTGCCCGACGAGTTGGAGCTCAAGCGCACGCCGAGGCAGAGCTACCACCGCCCCGCCGACCCCGTCCTCGCCCTGACCGGCACGGGAACCACCCAGCCGCTCGGCCGCGACGAGGACGACCCGCTGCCCTGCCGCCTGCCGTCGCGCCTCCTCACCAAGGTGAAGATCAACGGCACCCTGGTGCCCGTCCCCGCCAACCCGCTGCTGCCCGCCAACACGCCCGAAGTACCGGGCATCATCAAGGCGGTGGTCGCCGAGTTCGCCCTGCTCGACCAGGCCGTGCGCACCCCGGCCACCGGCGGCACCGACACCGCGCTGCACGCCGTCGTCGCCGACCCGGCCGCCCATACCGAAGGCCCCTGGCCCGAATACACCCACGTCTGGCGCCAGCCCTGGCTCCCCCTCTACCTCCAGTGGCAGATCAAGCACTGCGCCACCCCCTACCAGAGCCAGAACGCCACCCCCAACTGGGAGTTCGGCCTCGGACAGGACGGCGACCCCGAGCCGGACCGCTACCGCTACCGCTGGAAGGGCACCGGCGCCGCGCCCGGCGACGGGGACGGCGGACGGCGCTGGAACGCCTTCGGCGCGCGCGCCTTCGTCACCCCCGCCACCCGGTACGTGCTGCGCGAGCAGACCCGCCGGCTCGCCGAACACGCCCCGCCGCAGCTGGCCGGCCAACTGCACGCCATGCGGGCCGAACTGGACGGCATCGACGTACTCTCCCAGGCCCTCGACGGCTTCCACGACTGGCTCATCCAGCTGGACGGGGCCGCCCAGGCCGCCACCGACCAGGCCGTCCTGTCCCAGGCCGGGGAGAGCAACCACGTCCCCGACGGCGCCGAGGGCCACGGCGATCAACGTTTCCAACCCGTGCGAGCGGGCCAGTTCCACTTCATCGAGCTGGTCGTCATCGACCGCTTCGGCCGGGTGTGCTCCCTGGTGCAGCCGACCCAGAGCCAGCCCATCCAGTTCCAACCGGTCCGCGCGGACAGCGTCCTGCCGGACAAGGACCTGTTCCCGAACCCGCCCGGCCCGCAGCGCTTCGTGCAGCTGCCGCCCCGCCTCATCCAACCGGCCCGGGTCCGGCTGGACACCGTGCCGCTGCGCGGCGACCAGCCACCCGCCGAGGTCGCCGAGGCCGGTGACGCCGCACAACTCCCCGGCGCCGAGGCACCGGTGGCCGGCTGGCTGCTGGTCAACCACCTCGACCGGACCCTGCTGGCCTACGGCCCCGACGGAGAGCCGCTGGGCGAACTGCGTGTCGTGCGCGACGTCCACAACACCCGCACCACGGCCTGGAACGCGCTCCCGCACGCCCCCTACCGCCACCCGCGCGACGCCGACTTCGCCGCCGCCTACCCGCACCTCGCCGCCTTCGCCCGCGGCCTGCTCGGCCACGCACCCGAGGCATTCGAGGCCCTGACGAGGACGATCGACACCGCGCTCGACCACATCCTCGAACCCGCGCCCGACGAGGACCGCTCCCCGGCCCGCCTGATCGGCCGCCCCATCGCCCTCATCCGCACCCAGCTCAGCCTGGACCTGATGGGAGAACCGCTGACCGACCCCAGTTGGAAGCAGGCCCTCAACCCGCCGGCGGCGAACTACCCCGACTACCGCTGGACCGTGTGCCTCGGCGACCCAGACCGACTCTCCGACGGCCTCATCGGCTACTTCGCCGCCGACGACCACGACCAGCCGACCCGCTACCACCGCTTCCATGCCGTCGACCCGAACGGCCCGGCCAACCCCTACGTGACGCCAATCGGAGCCGGCGCCCACCTCACCCTGCCCGCCCGTCCCGCCGACCGCCCCGCCACCCACCACCTCACCCTGCTCGCCTGCCCCCACACCGCCGTCCACGCCACCACCGACATCCTCCCCGTGGCCGAAGTCGCCGTGGACGCCGACACCACGCACCGGGCCCTCGCCCGCATCCGCGCCTCCTTCCGCCTCAACCCGCTGCTCGCCCCCGACCGGTTCGGCCCCCCGGCGGCCACGGCCTCCCTCAAGGCCCAACCCGGCCACCCGGCCTCCGCGATGACGGACGGCGACCCGACCACCAGCTACGAGAGCGGCGATGTGCCGGCGGCAGGCGACTGGGTCCGCCTCGACCTGCACACCGAACGCCGGGTGGAAGCCATCGACCTCCTGCTCGGCCGCCCGGACGGCAGCGGCAAGCCCGTGGCCACCGAGCTGGAAGCCTGCGGTGATGACGGCGAGGAGTGGACGGTGCTGCGCGGCTCCGCCCAGGTGGACGAGATCCACTATGAGCCCGAGACGCCGCTCACCGTCCGCTTCCTGCGCCTGCGGCACATCGCTGCCGCCGCCGGGCCCTGCGCCGTCCGCGAGTTCAGCGTGCACGGCGAGCCGCCGGACAAGTCCCTCGTCATGCCCCGCCCCGCGGCCTGGCACGGCGACTGGACCTGGGCCGAACCGCTCCCCGTGGACGGCACCGCCAGCGGCCAGCCGCTGCCGGAGTGGGACGAGCACCTCATCTACAACGCCGACCACTTCTCCCACCCCGACGCGCCGCCGCCCGTCGCCCGCTCGGGCTACCTCCAACTCCAGCCGGCCCCAGCTTCTTCGTCGGCCCCGTCGCCGGCCCAGGAAGGAACCGCGTCGTGACCAGCCCGGACTCAGCCCTGCTGCTGCCCTACCACCTGGAACACACCCCGGCAGCGGCCCAACAGCCGGGCGAGGTGGCCCTCAACCGCGTCCGCCTCACCGTCGGCGACGACCCGGCGGGCCGCACCAGCTGGCCGGTGCAGTGCACCCGGATCGCCGTCAGCCTGCCTCTCGCCGACTCCGCCACCGTGCGGAGCGGGGAGCCCGTCGTCTACCGCACCCGGCTCGACCTCGAACGCGGCCCCGGCCGCGGGCGGCAATGGCTGGTCGAAACCACCACCACCGACCCGGCCACCACCCTGATCACCCTCACCCCCGCCGAGCCAGCCCACTTCGACGGCAGCTGGACCCTCGCGCTCACCCTCGACATCAGCACCCCGCCCGGCACCCAGAGCCGCATCACCGAGGACACCGCCCCCGGCGACAGCAGCCCGCAGCGCCGCACCGGCAACGCCACCACAGCCATCCAGGAGGCCTAGAACCGTGACCACCCCCAAGCCCCCCATGCTGCTCCCGCCCGTCCTGGTGCCCTCGGACCCGATCCACGTCTCCACCTTCGCCAAGCCGGAGTACGCCGACCTGACGTTCACCTACGGCAAGGTGAAGTCCGGCGGTAACTGGCCCGTGCACTGCAAGTCGTTCACGGTCAGCATCCCCACCGGCCGTCAGGCCACCGCCCTGACCAGCGAACCGAGCCTGATCCACTACGAGCTGACCGTTCCCACAGGGAGGCGGGCTTGGACTGTCGAGGCCGACACCCGCGACCCCGACAAGGTCGTCTTCACCTGCTCGCCGCCGCCGGACGAGCCCGCCGCGTTCGACGGAACCTGGAGCGTCGAGCTGAAACTGTGGGGAATCGAGGTCAACGGCGGCGTCGGCAAGGTCGACATCACCTGGGAGGAGTCCACCTCGACCACTGGGGAGGACGGCCCGTACCAGGAACGCGCCGGGACAGGCATGGTCAGCAAGAGCGACGACTCCTTCTACCTACACAGCTTCCGCCCGGCCACCGTGGCCATCAAGCGCGGCACCAAGCCCACCCTCCACTGGAACGGCACTGCGCAGGCGAAATACACCATGTATTACCGGAAGCCGGACGGCACCCAGGGATCAGCCACGGCCAGCGGCGACAGCTGGACCTCCCCGGTGGACCTGGTCGACGACTCAAGCTTCATCCTTCAAGCCGAGATGGGCAACGAAGTCCGTTACCTCACCACCTCTATCAAGGTCAACGACCCCGATATCGCCGTCACCAGCGTGGCGGCCCCGACCGCAACTGGCAGCATCAGTATCAAAAATAATATCGTCACGACCGGCGACCTCACCCTCGGCCCAAATAAGACGCTCGATGTCGATCACATCAACGCCCGCACCGCCAACGGCGCCATCAAGGTCGGCAACGACCTCACCATCGCCACTAGCAAAGCCCTCAAAGTCGACACCGTGCAGGCCACGACCGTAACCGGCACCATCAGCGTCAAGAATGGCCTCACCCTCGCCACGGGCAAGACGCTCACGGCCAATGGCCCCATTCTCGCCCAAAATGATCTGACGGTCTCGGCCAGTCATACATTTCGAGCCAACTACATCAATTCCACAAACGGTGATGCGATCACGGTCCGAGACAACCTCACCCTCGCCACGGGCAAGATGCTCACTGCCAACGGTGGACTCACCAGTATCGGCACAACCACCGCCAAGGGCAACCTCAAGGTCGAGTCGACGGAGCCTGGGAACGGCATCCTGTTCGTGAAGCACATCATTAGCGTCAATGGAAACGAATCCGAGGCCGTCGAGTTCTTCAGCCCAATCAGCGGAAACCCCCGCGACGCGGGTGCCCCGCTCACCGTGGCTCGTACCCTCATCGCAGGCGGACCTGTCAACATCGCTGCAGGTCAGACCCTTACTGCCAACGGGCCCGCCGTGTTCGCTGGCCGGATCGACGGCCTGTTCCCTGCCTCTACGGTCGCCAGGTGGTCAGGTACGTCCTACTCAGTCGCCGTTGATGCCGACATGATCGCCACGGTCAGGAACGAACATGGCAAGAAGCAGTTCATCAACGTCTGGTCCGGCGGAAATATGCTGTTTGAGATCGGCCTTGACGCCTGGGAAGTAGCGACCGTACCGCTCAGGAAAGGATGGACTTTTCAGAAGAGGTCTCCCGACGGAGGGAACTTGGATGTCTGGAGGTTCTATCTGGGAGCCAAGCCGTAGGCGCTCTTGGCGACAGGTGAATCATTGAGCCGCCGCCGACGAAGGCCTCGATGAAGCAGCCGGCATTTTCCGGATCAGGTAGCGGATGCTGGCTGTGCGCGTGTCGTCCAGGGTCATCAGGAGGTTGCGGACCTGCTGGGTGGCCCTCCCCCGGCCTTCGGCCGGGAGGTGCCCCCATGCGGTGACGTTGTAGGTGCCAAGAACCACGTCCGTGCTGGTCACGCTGCATGTTGGTATTCGTGCAGGATGCCGCCGAGGTGGTCGCGTCGGCGGATGTCGGGGTGGGTGAGCCGGTCGGGTTCGGTGATGGGTTCGGTGATGGGTTCGGGCAGTGGGCGTAGGGGCGCGGCGCTGGCGAGGCTGTGGTGGGGCCCGTGCGTGTTGTAGAACTGCTCGTACTCGCGCAGCGCGTGGAGTAGGTGGGCCTGGTTCCTGATGAGGTTTGGGGCGGGAGGCCTTGGCGTGGCGTCGGCGCAGCAGGTCGCGGTGCCAGCGCAGGGGCGTGTCGGGGGAGACGATCAGCTGGAGTTGCCGAAGGTGTGTCCGGGGGAGGTGGTGCAGGAGTGCGGCGAGCAGCGCGCGGTCGGGCCGGGTGAGCTTCGGTTTGTCGGTCTGTCGCTGTAGCACGGTCAGTTGGTGGCGTAGCGCGAGGATCTCGGCGTCCTTGTCGCGGTCGCTCATCGGCAGGAGCCGTATCAAGGTGAACGCACTTGTCAAGGCCAGGTAGGGCAGTCGCAGTAGCGCCGGACCATCCTGGAGCCGGCCGGAGCCAGCTGGCAATCACCGAGCGAGACCTCCGCTGTCACTCGACCAGCCTGCCTCGCGGAAGCGCCCATACGTCAACTGACCAGCACAGACATGGTTCTTGGCACCTACAGGGCCGATGGGTTCGGTGGTGTCGCGTGCGACGAGGTGGCCGCGGACAGTGAGCCAGTGGCGCATCGCGGCTTGGGTGTGCCTGGACAGAGCGACGGCCTCGCTTGGCCCGGTCGTGCGGCGGGCTTGCGCCGCAGCAGGCCCCGCTCGGCAGCTGTGAGGTAGGCGGAGAGGGTGCCCGGCGCCAAGAGCAGGGCGAGTGAGCCGGCGGCCGTGGGCACGATCGCGCCCCGCTCCAGGGCGGTGCGCAGTTCGCCGGCGACCCAGCGCAGTTGCTTCGCCCGGGAGATGCTGGTGGTGCTCGTCGACGGTCGGCGCCTGGTGACCGGGGAGCTTTCCGAGCAGGAACGGGCAGAGCTACAGGCGCCGGTCGCCGGTCGGCTTCGGGAGCCACATCCGGGGGCGCGGTCGGTGGTGCGCTGGCTGCATCCGGTGCTGGCCGTCGTCGTCGAGCTGGAGGCCGGGCAAGTGTGCCGTATCGCGTTGCCCGCAGACTGCTGACCGAGCCATTCACCGGGGGGCCTGCGGGTGCGCTGCGGCGTGCCGTGGCGGCGCGAATACCGTCGGTCAGAGTGGGGCGGCAGGAGGACGTGCCGGGGCACGACTGAGCCCCCACGATGCCGACGAGCAGGGCCATGCGCCCTATGCGTGGGCGGTGCTCGGCGCCGCCGCGCAGGCGACCTCCCGGATCCCGCTGATGACCTACGTGACCTGCCCCACGTTCCGCTACCACCCCGTCGTGATCGCGCAGAAGGCCGCCACGCTGCAGTTGCTGTCCCAGGGCCGCTTCCGGCTCGGCCTGGGCAGCGGCGAGAACCTCAACGAGCACGTGGTCGGCCGGGGCTGGCCCGCGGTGCCGGTGCGCCAGGCGATGCTCGACGAGGCGGTGCAGATCATCCGAGCGCTGTTCGAGGGCGGGTACGTGAGCAGACGAGGCCGGTACTTCGATGTCGAGGGAGCCCGGCTCTGGGACCTGCCCGACCGGCCGCCCCCGATCGGCGTGGCGGTGTCCGGGCCGGGCTCCTGCGCACTGGCGGGCCGGCTGGCCGATCTGGTGATCGCCGTGGAGCCCGACCGGGAACTCATCGCCGGGTTCGCGGAGCACGGCGGCGCCGGGAAACCGGCGGTGGGCCAGCTGCCGGTGTGCTGGGACCCCGACCGCGGCGCCGCCGTACGACGGGCCCACGAGCAGTTCCGCTGGTTCGGCGGCGGCTGGAGGGTCAACGCCGAACTGCCCGGCCCAGCCGGCTTCGCCGCAGCGAGCCGCCTCGTCCGCCCCGACGACGTCGCCGAGGCCATCCCGTGCGGCGACCGGGTCGAGGACTTCGTCGAGGCGGTACGGCCGTTCACCGACGCAGGATTCGGCGAGATCGCCCTCGTCCAGGTCGGCGGCGACAGCCAGCCCGCCTTCCTCGACTGGGCCCAGGCCACCCTGCTGCCGGCGCTGCGCGCGGCGTTCTGAACCCGGCCCGGTAGGCGGGCCACCTGCGGCCGGGGCGGTTCACCCGAACGCCCGGCATCCGGCAGGCGGGCCCTTGCCGGAGTACTGTCCGGTGTCCCGCCGGGCGGCGGGTGGCGGTGAGTCGTCGTAGGTTGCGGGCATGACCAGTGACGAGACGACGATCCCGGCCGTGGGGGTGCGCCCACTGGACGAGGTGTTCGACGCGATCGACACCGCCAACCGGCGTCCGCAGCCCTGGACGGGGTTCGATTACGGGGTTCTGGGGGCCTACCGGTGGGCCGCCGGTGCCCAGGTCGCGGCACCGGTCACCGCCGCCGCCGCGCTCGGGGCCACGGGGCCGTGCCGCGCGCAGCTACTGGCCGAGTGTCAGGCCGCCGCGGTCCGCCTGCGCGACGCGCTGGAAGAACGCACGGACGCCGCGTACGCCTTGGGCGCCTACCAGGCGCTGGCCTGGTTGTGCGGTCACCATAAGGACCGCCCCTGACCGGTCACGGACGACCATTGCCCCACCGCGCCGCACGAGGCGACGGTCCGTGCGGCGAACCCACACCGGCGGCGTGGAGAGTGCCAGCGGCACGGCTCCGGGGCCCAGACGGGCCGCTGAAAGCACCGCCCGCAGGCGGGGGAGGACCCGTTGACGAAGAATGACGGTGCACCGGGCCGGGACGAGACGCCCCAGCAACGCGCCGACCGGCTCTGGAACGAGATGCTCCAGGAAGTCCGCGTGTGCCAGACCGGCGCACAGATCCTCTTCGGCTTCCTCATCGGCGTGGCCTTCACCCCACGCTTCGCCACCCTGCCCGACTTCGACAAGAACCTCTACGTCGCCACCGTCGTCCTCGGCGCCGTCGCCACCGGCGCCCTGATCGCACCCGTGGCCTTCCACCGCTTCCTCACCGGCCACGGCATGAAACCCGAACTCATCCACGTCGCCAGCCGCCTCATCGCCACCGGACTCACCACCCTGGCCCTGACCATCGCCGCCGCCCTGCTGCTCCTGCTGCGCACCGCCACCGGCAACCCGGCCGCCGCCTGGGGCCTCAGCGCCGCCTGCCTGCTCTGGTTCACCGCCACCTGGCTCGTCCTGCCCTAGGTCGTGCTGCGGCGCACAGCCGCCCGCCAGGCGGCAACGCGCGAGCATGGCGACACCGGCGGTGGTTACGGGCCCTCGCGATGACGCTTCCTGCAGCGCTGGTCCGGCTGGGGCCGCATCCGCTCGCCGCTGCCGGGATGGGACTGGCTCTTCTCGGTCGGGCAGCGGCGGCCCGGGAACCGCTCGGCCGGGTTCTGCGGGGTGTCCTGGTCGCTCATCACCACCGCGGTCCGCCTCGGCGGTAGACGCGTGGCACTGGCGTGGCTCGGCGCTGCCGGCCGCGCCTGCCGAGTCTGGCCGCCCAGGCCCCCGCCGCTGTGTGCATCGCGGGCCCAAGTGGTCGGCTCACCCGGCCGGCGGTATCAGGCCAGTGGGGCGCCCTCGACGGTCAGCCGCTCCACGAGCTGGCCCCGGTGCAGGGCGGCGACGGGTTCGAGGAGGTCGGGGTGGCGCAGCAGGGCGGCGGCCTGGGCGTCGTGGGTGCCGGGGTCGGTGAGGCGTCGCATGGCGCCTCGCCGAAACCGGCGCCCTGAAGTTCCTGTGGATCAGCGCCACCAACCCGGCCGTCTCCCCGCCCGACCTCACCCGGATCCGCGAAATCCTCGCCCGGCCCGGCCTGTTCACCGTGGTGCAGGACATCTTCCCCACCGAGACCACCGCGCTCGCCGACGTCGTGCTGCCGGCCGCGACCTGGGGCGAGAAGACGGGCACCTTCACCAACGCCGACCGCACCGTCCACCTCTCCGAACAGGCCGTCGACCCGCCCGGCCAGGCCAGGGCCGACCTCGACATCTTCCTCGACTTCGCCCGCCGCATGGACCTGCGCGACCGCACCGGCCGCCCGCCGATCACCTGGCACGACGCCCCGTCCGCGTTCGCCGCCTGGCAGCTGTGCAGCGCCGGCTGCCCGTGCGACTACACCGGCCTCAGCTACCAACTGCTGCGCGAACACGGCGGCACCCAGTGGCCGGCCACGCCCGTCCTGCCCTTTGGCACCCAGCGGCTGTACGCCGACGGCCGCTTCTGGGCCCACCCGGACGCCTGCGAGACCTACGGCCGCGACCTCAACACCGGCGAAGCCGCTACCGAAGCCGAGTACCGCGCCCCTCGACCACCACCACTGACCCCGCCCGGCTCCAGTTCCTCGCGGGGTCAGGGCGAGGGAGGGTGATAGGTGTCCGTAGAAGGCTCAGGGCTTCGGCCACCCACTCCTGCTGGATGGTCTGCCGGTCGCCTTCCAGGCGCGGTGAGATGACCCGGGTGCCGTGCTGATCGGCGAGGGCGATGAATAATGCCAGTGCCAGCAGGCCACAGGTGAGGGATCCCGCCACCGCCACCGTGCTCCCGGCCGCCTGGAACGCCGCATGAGCTCACGTACCACCCGGCCAGGCCTGCCTCATCCACGAATACCGAGCCGCTCACAAGACCGTGCCCGAGCCGGCACCCGGCCCGGAGCCGGGGCGGTGCGCAAGCACGGCGGCGCTGACCACCTGATGCCAGCCGTTCAACGTGCGCGACTGTTCGGCTGCCCGTTCGGCAAGGCGGTCCAGCTCCACCCGGTCCAGGCGCTCATCGGTGTCAGCGATCGCGCGTAGCGCCCGCCACAGCGCGGCTTTGCCCTCGACGCCGGTGCGCAGCGTCTCCAACTCGATCAGGTCGCTGAGCGGCGCCCGGCGTACGACGGTCCCGTTGGGCTTGAGGCGGCCGAGACGCTCACCGGCGAGGCCGAGCCAGGTCCGGTAGCGCCGCACGGGCACGCCGAGCCGGGTCATGATCCTCACCAGAGCGTCACGGTCGTGCTCGATGTCGCGGGCCAGCCGCCGCAGGTCATGCGCGCGGGGGCTGCCGGGGTGAGTACGGGCCATGCGGTCAGCCAGCGCAGCGCCCCCGAAGGCGCCGGTCAGGTGGTCGTTCAGGTAGATGTGCAGGGGCTCGGCCAACGGTTGGGCGGACATCACGCTTCCTCCCGGATCAAGGGCCGGACACCGGGATCGTCGAGCGCGCGGGTGCAGCGGGTCGAAGACGGTGCGGTCATTTCATCGTGCCGCGAGCTGCCGCCAGGCGCTCGCGCACGGACCGCACAGGCGGCGCGGGCTGCGCCCGGCGTTGACCGCGGTAGCCACGCGACAGCCCCCCGGTGCCGTGGTGAGCGGGCCCGCCCGGGTAGGCGCGGGCCGGTGGGGGCGACCGGGACCGGGACCGGGACGGAAAGGAATCGCCGTGTTGCTGTTGCTTGGACTCCTGTTGATGACGGCGTCCGGTGCCTTCGCCGGACGCTGATCGCGGACAACCTCTCCGGCGGGCCCGATTACCAGGTGACCGTGCTGGGCAACGACCTGGCGACGCTCGACAGCCTGGGCATCTTCCTGTCCGGTGTGTCCCTCGCCCTGGTCTTCTGCCTGGGCCTGGCCCTGATGACCCGGCGAACCCGGCGCCCCGTCCGGCCGGGCGCGCACGGGGAAACCCGCCCAGCGCCCGCCCAGCCCCTTCCGCCCACCCGTGACGAGGCGACCGTGCCCGCGGGGGAACGTGCCGCCGAGCAGGGTGGCCGGGCCGTCGGCACACCGGATGAGCCCGCCCGGGGCGGTCGGATCCGCCACCTGTTCGGCCACCAGGGGCCGCGAAGCCCACAGACTCTGACTGCACGACGACCACCGGCACCCCCGCAGCGGACGAGGAAGGCGCGACCGCACGACCGGCTCACGGCTGTCCTCCGTGCGTCCGTCCCCCGACGAGCCGCGGGCGCGGCTGCTGTTCGCCGGCCGCGGGACCTGCCGGGAGGTGCGGCGACGATGACGGCGCCGGCCGGCCCCCGCCTGTTCTC
>NZ_JBIVVI010000082.1:0-13823 GCF_044757675.1 Kitasatospora sp. NPDC091257 | reverse complement strand
GCAGCCGGACGCCGGGCAGCTGTTCGCGATGGTCGCGGCCGACCGCTCGCTGACCGAGACCGCCGCCCCGCCGAGCGCCCCGCCCGCCGTCGAGGACCAGGGCCAGGTACCGGCGCCAGCCGTCCTCCCGGGCCTCCATCGTCCACAGCACCGAGACCAGCATGACGACGATGCGGTGCAGATCGTCGGGCACGAGGTCGGCGCGGATCACGCCCGCGTCCTGGCCGCGCGTCAGGAGAGCGTCGAGCGCGGCGAAGAACTCCTCCCCAGTCGCCGGGGTCAGCACGCCGGCGGCGCGGGCGGCGGCCAGCACGTTGTCGTCGCCGGCCACCGATTCCAGGGCCGCCTCCAGCACACGGACCAGCCCGGACGCGGGATCGGCGTCGTGCGCGGCAGCCTGGATGACGGGACGGACGTGCTCGCCGAAACGCTGGTCCAGCACGGCCCGCAGCAGCGCGGCCTTGTCGGGAAAGCGGCGGAAGAGCGTGGCGGACCCGACGCCGGCCCGGCGCGCCACGTCGTCGAGGTGGGCGTCGGGGCCCTGCTCGGCGAAGACCTCCCGGGCAGCCCGGACGATCTTTTCCGCGTTGCGGGCGGCATCGGCACGCAGCAGCCGGGGGGAGTCGAGGGCCATCCCGGCACCCTATCCAAGGGCCGCCGGCAGCGCGGCGACGTCCGGCGGGCGCCGCCGCAGCAGGTGGTCGGCCGCCGGGGACCGCCCGGTGGTCCCCGGAGCCCTCCAACTCCCGGGCGGTGTGAGCGTGTCGGACGAAGGCCACGGCCTGCCCGCCGCCCGCCCGCGGCGGCGGGGCCGGTGCGGTGCCGGCTACTCGACCGCGCGCAGTGCGTTGACGATGCCGAAGCCGTAGAAGCCGTTGACGCGCTTGCCGCCCGCACAGACGGCGTCCCCGGAACCGCCGCCGTTCCCGCCGTTCCCGCGGTTCCCGCCGTGCGGGTCGGCCGGGCCGGCCGGGCACCCCGGGTTGTCCGCCTGGGCCTTGAGCAGCGCCTGCAACTGGGCCGGGGTCGCCTCCGGGTGGGCGGACTTCAGCAGCGCGGCCACACCGGAGGCGTGGGGCGTGGCCATGGACGTGCCCTGCTCGTAGCCGTACTGGTTGTTCGGCAGCGTCGACAGGATGCCGCCTTCCCCGGACGGTGTGTCCGAGGCCTGGTACTGGTCACCGCCCGGCGCCGCGACGTCGATCACGCCGAGGCCGTAGTTGGAGTAGTACGCCTTCGCGTTCCTGGCGCCGGTCGCGCCGACCGTGACGACGCCCGGCAGCTGTGCGGGCAGGTCCCAGCACCTGTGCGGGTCGACCGTCCGGCTCGCCGGGGTGGAGTCGTTGGGGCTGCCACCGTCGGTGAAGCCGTCGGAGGCCAGGTCGTGGTTGGCGTTGCCGGCCCCGGCGACGTTGAGGGTGCCCTTGCGCTGCGCGTAGAGCTGGGCGCGGTCGACCGCGTCGACGATGGCCTTCTGGTCGGGGTCGTCCAGGCAGTTGTACTGCCACGGGTCCACGTAGTAGCTGTTGTTGGTGATCTGCACACCGTGGTCGGCGGCGAACACGAAGGCGCAGACGACGCTTTCGGCGTAGATCAGCTGGCGCGGGGTGGGCTGGGAGACCGTGATGCCGGAGACCTTCACCCCGGGTGCCACGCCCGCGACGCCGACGCCGTTGCGGGCCGCGGCTATCGTGCCCGCCACGTGCGTGCCGTGGAAGTAGTCCGCGTCCACCGGCCGCCAGGAGCCGTACGCGGTGTCGGCCTTGCCGCTGGCGCAGTTCGCGGACTGCGAGGGGGAGAAGTTCGCGGCGAGGTCCGGGTGGGTGTCGTCGACGCCGGTGTCGATGACGGCGACCGTGACGTCCCTGCTGCCGGGGTTGATTTCCGCGGCCTTGTCCGCGCCGATCGCCCGCAGGGCCCACTGCTCGGCTTCGAGGGGTTCGGTGCCGCTGCCGGACGCCTTCGCGATCCTCGCCGCCTCGGCCTCGGAGAGGCGCCGCACCCCACCCTCGTCGGTGGTCCCCGCCGCGCTCAGCGGCGCGGTCCGCGTGGCGCCCGCCGACTGCACTCCGCGCACCGCGCGCATCCGCCTGCCGAAGTCGGGGTTCGCCGAGTGGGCGACGACGACGCCGATCCCGTCGTACGTGACGACGACGGTGCCGCCGGCCGCGGCGACGGCCCGCTGCACCTCGGCGATCGTGCGACGGTCGGTCCTGGTGTTGACGACGTACGCCAGGGGGTGCGCGTCCTCGGCCTGCGCGGCGGGCTGTGCCCGGGGCGTCGCCGAGGCCGGGGTGGGGAGGAATCCGAGTGAGGCGGTCAGCGACAGCACGATCGGCACGGCCGGGCCGAGCCGCAGTAAGGAACGCAGTCGAGCCATGTGGTCTCCACATCATCCGGGTGCAGGACCCGGCCGAGGACAGCGCGCCGGCCGGGCAGGAACAGGACGGGTGGTACAGGACGCGTGGTGCAGGAGTGAAGCTATCCCGCCACCTCACCAACCATCAATGACTCGGCAAAGACTCGGCAATGACTCGCCAACGACCTGACCGGACCCGCGGCGAACCGACACGGCCGGGCCGAGGCCGAACCCGACGCGGCACGACGGCCGACATCAACGCCGTTGGCCCCCGGCAGGATTGCGGTGGCCTCCGCACCCGGCCGCCGTCGTGCCGCCGTCGCGCCGCCGCCGCACGCTCCCGGTGCTCGCGGTCCCGAGTGTCCAGGGAGGTCGTCCCCCCGCGCCCGGTATCCGGCAGGGCACAGGTTCCCGCCGTCCAGGCGTCGGGACGGCCAGCCGCGAGGCAGGCCGTCATCCGCCCACGCACGATCAGTGGATGTGACATCGGACACATCCACTGCGCCGGGTGCCGGCCGACTGTCGTCCGCAACACCCAAACCCGCAGGTCAACTTCGCAACGCGAAGGCCCTGAGGAACCCGGGGGCCGTTCAAAACGATCTAGCTCCCCACAGAGGATTGGGCCTAGCCTGCCCGCCATGTCCCAGAACACGAACACCCCCGGTTTCCCCGGGCAGCCGGCCGCCCCGGCCGGCGACTCCGCCAAGGTGCAGCGCCAGGTGCAGCAGCAGGCGGGCGTCGGACCGGTCTACGGTGGCGGCGGCACCCTCTTCTCCGAGCCGGTCCTGGTGGTGAACCAGAAGGCCAAGCTGATCGAGCTGACCAACGAGTACTCCGTCTTCGACCAGCAGGGCGCCACGCTGGGCTCGGTGGTCCAGGTCGGCCAGAGCGCTCTGCGCAAGGTGCTGCGGCTGCTCTCCTCCCTCGACCAGTACCTGACCCACAAGCTGGAGATCCGCGACGCGCAGGGCACCCCGGTGCTGCTGCTGACCCGCCCGGCGAAGCTCATCAAGTCGCGGGTGATCGTGCAGCGTCCGAACGGCCAGGAGGTCGGCCAGATCATCCAGCAGAACGCCATCGGGAAGATCAATTTCTCGCTGGAGGTCGGCGGTCAGAAGATCGGCGCCATCAAGGCGGAGAACTGGCGGGCCTGGAACTTCTCCATCGTCGACGAGACGGACACCGAGGTCGCCCGGATCACCAAGACCTGGGAAGGCCTGGCGAAGACGATGTTCACCACGGCCGACAACTACGTGCTCCAGATCCACCGTCCGCTCGCCGACCCGCTGCTCAGCCTGGTCGTGGCGACCGCGCTGACCGTGGACACCGCGCTGAAGCAGGACGCACGCGGCTTCGGATAACCGCGAACCGTACGTTGTTCGGAGCCCCGCCCCCGACCGGGCGACTGCCGGGGGGCGGGGCCGGCCGGAGAGCGGAGTCGTGCGTCATCGCCGGCCCGGCGGAGAAGCCCGCCACCCGATCACGGCCGACGGGTGGGCCACCCGGCGGCTGCGGGGCGGCCCACCCGTTCCCGTGTTCCGGCTCAGCCGGTCAGCGGGACAGAAGGAACTTGGTGGTCGGCACGCCCCGGACGGTGGCGCAGTCCAGGTTCGAGGTGGTGGCGCTGTAGGTGAAACCGCTCGGGACGCTGCACGCCCACATGCCGCTGACCGGTGTGCGGAGGTGGAAGGTGGTGGACGGCACGCCCTGCGTCAGGCTGCACGTGGTGGACGAGCCGGCGGAGTCGTAGGTGAAGCCGGGGGCGGTCGAGCAGGAGGTGAGGCCGTCGACGGGCGTGCGCAGGTGGTACTGCGGCGATTTCCAGCTGCCGCCGCCGCTGCACGTCTGACTGAAGACGACCCCTTCGTAGACGTAGCCGGACGGGATGGAGCAGGCCCAGGTGTCGTCCAGCCCCGTGGCGGTGGCGGAGGCCGGCGTCGCGGTGGCGGCGCCGGTGAGCAGCAGGGTGAGCGCGGCGAAGGCGGCGAGCGGCGCGGTTCGCGCGGTCCGTACGGTTCGTGCGACGGACATGTTTTCTCCTTCGGTGGAAATGCGGCCGGAAGGTGCGCGGTGCGGCGGTACGGCGGTGCAGCGGTACAGGGGGCGGTGATCGCGGGTGGGCGTTCACGGCCGTCGATGGTTCTAGCACGCAACGACGGGCCGTCACCCGGCCGCTCCGTCGCGGAGAATCACTTCGGCGCCCGCCGTCCACGCGCCCTGCGCGGATCCTCCGGCCCGTCTCATCCGATCAGCCCCCCGGGTCCCTCCCGCGCCTGACGCAGCCGATCCGCGTGCCCGCCCCCGCCGGAGGCCCGCTCGTTCGGGGCGCGGTGCGGCGTACGTCCGCGGACCGGCCCGGACGTGGGGGAAGCCATCAGGTCGCCGTCGGGCGCGAGCTTCCCGTTCGGACCGATGGTCCAACCCGGGCCCTTCAGCGGGGCCGCGGAGGACGAGGCGGCCGGCGCCGACTGAGCACGGCCACGCCCGGGCCGTCCGGCCCCGCCGTGGACCGGGGCGGTGGTGCGACAAGGCGGCCGTGACAACCCGTTCGGTGGGCACGGCCCAGGCCGTATCCACGCCTTGTGGTGATGCCACCGGTCGGTTGCGGGCGGCAGGACGGCCTTCTTTGAGCGAACTCGGCGCACCGTTCGCGGTGGGCTGCCACAATGCCCATAAGAACTATGTGACATGTCACAGTGCTGTCGGCGCCCGCCGAGAGCACCGGACGAAGGAGGGCCCCTTGAAACGCCTTGCTGCCGTTCTCGCCGGTACCGCCGCTCTGGCGGCGCTGACCGGCACCCAGACCGCCTCCGCCGCCACCGCATCCGTCGCCACCGCATCCGTCGCCACCGCATCCGTCGCCACCGCATCCGTCGCCACCGCATCCGTCGCCGGCATGCCGGGCACCACCGTCTGCGGGGACCCGGGCGCGCCGAACCACCTCACGATCAGGGCCTGCATCAACAACAACGGAGGCCAGGTGTACGTGTTCGGACGCGCCACTCCGACCAGCCCGACCTGGCAGGACCAGCAGGTCTCCTTCCGGCTGACCAGCGTCGGCGTCACCAGCCCACCGCTCGGCACCATCGCCCCGACCGTCCTGATCCCGACCGGCGGGAGCGACGTCGGCGGCATCACGGGCACCGTGCCCTGCGGCCGCACCGTGACCGCCCAGTTCAGCGTGGACCAGCCCGGCTGGCCGCAATCGACCGCGACCGTCTCGACCATCGTGAACTGCTGACCTGCGCCCGGTCGGCAGCGTGATCCTGATCAAAGGCCGCCTTCGCGCCGAATGGGGTAACAACGACAACTCCGACCATTCTTCTGGCTGATGCGGGGCCCGGACCCGGACCGGTGGCCGGTGGCCGCCAAGTTCCACTCGATGCGGGAGTGGGACCTGTTCGAGGGCGGCTTCCTGGAGTTCCTGCTGGCGGCGGTGACGGAGCAGTATCCGTACCACGGGGACGTCGTTCCCGGCGGGATGAAGCAGGTCGGTGACGGCCGTGCTTATCGCTTTCGGGGTGACTGGTCGAACCAGCATCGGCGGTGAGCCCGCGAGGCCGCGCCCACCCGTTTCTCAGCCCGTCGGGTCTCAGCCCGTCGGGTCCTGGTCCGTGACGGTGGGGTGTTCGGTGCACAGGCAGCCGACGCCCTTCTCGATCCACTCCTGTCCGGTCCACTCGGGGTGCCGTTCGATCAGCAGGGCCCGGACCTCGGCCACGATCTCGCTCCCGCCCATGGCGGAGTCGCGTCGCCGCCAGGTCTCGTCCCGCAGCTCGCGCAGGTAGTCGCGGACGTCGCCGAGGACCTGCGGGCCGCCGACGGCGCCGTGGCCGGGGACGACCGTACGGTGCCCGTCGGCCGCCAGCCGCTCCATCACCGTCAGCCAGCCGATCCCGGAGACGTCGGTGTCGTACGGCGGGAACCAGGGAAAGATCGCGAACTGCCCGGTCTCGGCCAGGTCGCCGGTGAACAGCACGCCGGCGTCGGGCACCCCGATCACCTGGTCGCCCTTGGTGTGGCCCCGGCCGGTGGCCCGCAGCCGTACGCAGCGGCCGCCGAGGTCCAGGTCGTACCCGTCGTCGTAGACCACGTCGGGGGCGACCACGCGGACGTCGCCGTCGAGGCGGTCGGCGACCGGCGGGCCGAACCCGCGGAACATCTCCAGGTAGCCCGCTCCCTTCACCTTCAGGTCCTCGGCCTGGGCACGGTTGGCGAGGTAGGTGGCCCGGCCGTGGAAGACGTGCGCGCCGAAGGCGTGCTCGGGGTGGAAGTGCGTGGTGGTCAGGTACAGGCGGCGCCCCTCGGCCACCTCGGACGCCAGGGAGAGGACCTGCTCGGCGTTGGCGGTGCCCATGCCGGTGTCGACGACGAGGACGGCCTCGGTGCCGCCGATGATGCCGATGTTGGGAACCAGCGGGATCCTGCGGTCCGGGACCACCAGCAGCTCGGGGGCGATCTCCTGGACGCCGGCCACATGGACGGCGGGGTCGGAAAGCGATACGTCGTTCATGCCTCGATTCCACCGCCCCGGAACCCCGGCCGTCCAAGACCGATTCGCACGTGCCCGATACCGCACGGGTATCGTCGCAGCATGGAGCTGCGGACGTTGCGCTATTTCGTCGCGGTCGCCGAGGAACTCCACTTCGGCCGGGCCGCCGCCCGGCTGCACATGAGCCAGCCCCCGCTCAGCCGGGCGATCAAGCAGCTGGAAACCGACCTCGGCGCCACCCTGCTGCACCGCTCCGCCCAGGGCGTCACCCTCACCCCGGCCGGAACCGTCCTGCTCGACGAAGCCCGCACCCTCCTCGACCGTGCCGACCGGATCCGCGCACGCGTCGCCGCCGAAACCGGCCCCACGGCCATCACCGTCGGCCTGCTCGGCGACGGCACCGACCTCGGCGCCCTGCGCCTGGCCAACGCCTACCGCAAGCGACACCCGGACATCGAGGTCCGCATCCGCGAGACCGACCTGACCGACCCCACCTGCGGACTGCGCACCGGACGGGTCGACATCGCCCTCACCCGCGCCCCCTTCGACGAGACCGGCCTGATCGTGCACGAGCTGCGCACCGACCCGGTCGGCGCGGTGCTGCGCACCGACGACCCCCTGGCCGGCCGCACGCACCTGGAGCTGGCCGACCTGGCCGACCGGTGCTGGTTCCGGTTCCCGGACGGCACCGACCCGCTGTGGGGGGCGTACTGGACCGGCGGCCGGCCGCGCGGGGGACCGGCGGTGAGGGCCGTCCAGGAATGCCGGCAGGCCGTGCTCTGGAACGGCACGGTCGGCATCACCCCCCTCGGACACGACATGCCCGAGGGACTGACTGCGGTACTGCTGGCCGACATGGCGCCCAGCCGCGTGGTGGTGGCGTGGAACGAGGGCGACCCGAACCCGCTGATCCCTTCGTTCGTCCGCATCGCGACAGCCACCCACCGCCGCTGAACCCTCCCGCCCGCGCCGGTGTTCCCCGCCCCGGACCCGCGTCGTCGTCGATGTGGGTGTTGCGGTCGGGGTTCCTGGCCGGTCGGGGCTCCTACCGGTCGGGGCTCCTACCGGTCGGGGAGGCTCAGCCGAGGATGCTGACGACGGTCTTCGTCGCCTGGGCGATCAGGTCGTCGTCGGAGGTGGCGCCCGCCCTGCCGCGATCGGACAGGACGACGATCACGATCGGGCTGCGCCCGCCCGACGGCCACGCCACGGCGACGTCGTTGCGGGTGCCGTAGCCCGCGTTGCCGGTCTTGTCGCCGATCCTCCAGTCGGCGGGCACCCCCGCGCGGACGTACGGGCCGCCGGTCGTGTTGCCGACCAGCCAGTCCGTCAGCAGCCCGCGCCGGCCCTCCGTGAGGACGTCGCCGAGCACGTAGCGGCGCAGGTCGGCGGCGAGGACGCGCGGCGTGCTGGTGTCACGGGTGTCGCCCGGGGTCGCCTCGTTGAGGGTGGGTTCGGTGCGGTCGACGCTGGTGGTCGAGTCGCCCAGGTCGCGCAGGGACCGCTGGACGGCCGCCGGGCCGCCGAGCTCGGCGATGACCAGGTTGGCCGCGGTGTTGTCGCTGTACTGGATGGAGGCGGAAGCCAGGTCACGCAGCTTCATGCCGGTCGCCACGTGCTGCGAGGTGATCGGTGCCCACGCCAGCACGTCCTCCTGGCGGTAGGGGACGACCTTGTCCAGGTCCGCGTCGGACGCCTTCCGCAGCAGGGCCCCGGCGGCGAGCGACTTGATCGTGGACGCGAACGCGAACCGCTCGTCGGCCCGGTGGGTGACCTCCCGGCCGCTGCCGGTGTCCACGGCGAACACGCCGAGCCGGGCGCCGAACTGCTGCTCAAGCGCCGCGAAGGAGGCGTCCGCCGGGCCGGTCGCGGGCACGCCCGACACCGTCGCGCCCGCCACCCCTGCGCCGGGGGCCGTCGCGCCGCTCGCCGCCGGTGCCGGCGCCGTCGGGGCGCTGCTCGCCGCCCGGCCGCACCCGCCGATCAGCGCGGCCACGAGCAGGGCCACCGCGGGCAGCGCGGTGCGGGTGCGGCGGAGGTCGGGCGTCATCGGTGGTCTCCCAGGGGGTTCGTGCCGTCGCGGTCGCGCCCTCGCGGTGGTTCGTACCGTCGTGGTCGCGCGGTCGCGCTCAGCTAAACAGGCCGCCGACCACCCAGTCCAAGACCGCAATCATGAAGTGGACGATAAGAAAACACCTATGATGACTGGCCATGGACCTGCTGGGGCACCTCCGCCACTTCCGAGCCGTCGCCGAGGAACGGCACTTCGGCCGCGCCGCCGAGCGCCTGCGGATCGCCCAGCCCTCGCTCTCCCAGCGGATCCAGCGCCTCGAACGCGAACTCGGTGTGACCCTGTTCGACCGCGGCCCGCGCGGCGTCGACCTCACCCCGGCGGGCCGGCTGCTGCTCGCCGAGGCCGAGGAGACGCTGGACAGCGCGGCCCGCCTCCTCGCCACCGCCGCCGACCTGCGCAGCGGACGGGCCGGCACCCTGCGCGCGGCCGTCCCGCCCGAACTCGGGCCGGCCGCCCTGGCCGCGCTGCTCACCGGCTTCGAGACCGCCTCCCCGGGCACCCGGCTCGAACTGCGGGAACTGCCGGTCGCGGCCGTGGTGCGCGAACTCGCCCAGCACACCGTCGACGTCGCCGTCGTCCGTCACCCCTGCCCGGCCGACGGACTGGCCTTCGGCCCCGTCCTGCACCAGCCGCTCGGCGCCCTGCTCGCCGCCCGCGGTCCGTACGCCGACCGCCCGGAGCTCGCGGTGGCCGAACTGACCGGCCTGCGCCTGGTCCTCTTCCCGCGCGCCACGGCCCCGGCCCTGTACGACGAGGTCCTCACCACGCTGACCAGGCACGGCTGCACCCCCGAGGCCGTCGTCGACCCGCCGGGACCGGACGTCGCGGGCGCGCTCGTGCTCACCGGCAGCGCCATCGCCCTGGTGCCGCGCACCACACCCCCACCGGGTACGGTCTGGCGCCCGCTCACCGGCACCCCGCTGGCCTGGCGGACCTCCACGGCCTGGCCGGCCGGGCGGGGCGGGCCCGCCGTCCGGCTGTTCGCCCAGGCCGCCCACGAGGCGCTGACCGGACCCGGCGGCCTGCTGCCCCAGCCGCCCAACCGCCCGCTCCACCCCCGGCCCGCAATGGAGTTCCCGCTGTGACCAGCGACCGCACCACAGCCGACCGCACGGCTGCCGACCGCACCACAGCCGACCGGACGGCTGCCGACCGGACCCCGCACAGCCGGGCCGCGCGCACCCGCATCGCCGCGGCCTTCGCCGACGCGGGCGTCACCGGCCGGCTGCACGCGCGCGACCTCGACACCGGCGCCGAGATCGGCCTCGGCGCCGACACCGCCGTCAGCACCGCCAGCGTCCACAAGGTCTGCCTGCTCGTGACGCTGTACCGCGAGGCCGCCGCCGGACGGATCGACCTGACCCGGCAGGTCGAGATCCCCGCCGCCGGCCGCACCCCCGGGCCGACCGGCCTCGCCGCCATGCTCGACACCGCCCGCCTCTCCCTGCGCGACCTCGCCTACCTCACCGCGGCCGTCAGCGACAACACCGCCGCCGACACCCTGTGGGACCAGATCGGCCTCGACACCGTCAACCGCACCATGGCCGACCTCGGCCTGAGCCGCACCGTCGCCGTCCACAAGCTCCGCGACCTCATCGCCGCCCTCGCCGAGGACACCGGCCCCGACTCCCCGGTCGACCCCGCCGTCGTCGCCCGCCTCAGGGTCCTCGACCCCGCCTTCACCAACCACAGCACCCCCCGCGACATGACCACCCTGCTCGCCGCCCTCTGGCACGGCGACGCCTGCCCCGGCGACCACGGCGCCGCCCTGCGACGCCTCCTCGGCCTCCAGGTCTGGCCGCACCGCCTGGCCTCCGGCTTCCCCTACGACGACGTCCGCGTCCACGGCAAGACCGGCACCCTCCCCACGCTGCGCCACGAGGTCGGCGTCGTCGAATACCCCGACGGCGGCCGCTACGCCCTCGCCGTCTTCACCCGCGCCGCCGCCACCACCATCACCCTGCCCGCCGCCGACGCCGTCATCGGAACCACCGCCCGCCTCGCCGTCGACGCCCTCCGGGCCCGGGCGGCAGCCGGCGCGACGGGCTGACCGGGGCCGCGACCCCGACGCCGAGACCACCCCCAGCTGCCCCGCCGTCCGCCCTCCTGGCCACGACGTCCGGGTGACGGATCGGCTGCACGCTCGTTTGCCCGGGTACCTGCCGGTCGCAGGACGGCGGTGCCCGGCGACCACCCCCCGCCCGGGCACCGCCGCACCGGCCCCGCGACTGGCCAGGACCGGACAGAACCCCCACCGGCGTCCGGGCCACGGCCCCGGACGCCGGTCACCCGCGCAGGTGTCGCCGGGCCCGCCGGCATGCGGGACGGACCTGCGCTCGTCGTGACGCCACCGCGGACGACCTGCTGAGGGAGCGCCGGCGCGCAACGGGCGGACACCCTCAGACAGGAGTCCGCGGAGTCCCACGAGCTCAGTCCGAAACGCCTCGCCCAGCCGATCCGCACCACCGACACCCCGAGCTGCGCCCCGGCAGCAACGGCCGGGTCCCCCACGCTCGTCGACGTCGCCGCCACCGCCGGGCTGAGGAGAGCGGCTCGGCACAGAGTTCACGCACCCGTGCGAGAAGTCGTACCGATACGGTTCGACGAACACCGCATCCCGTGATCGACGCGTGCGGATGGGCCGCTCCCGAAATGCCGGGACGCGGCCCACCGCAATGGGTCAGCTGTAGATGACGGCCCACTGCTGGGTGTGGTCGCCCGTTCGGCAGCCCTCGATCGTCACCTGGCTTCCAGCGTGGGCGGTCAGGCAGCCCTGGTCGCCGTCGGCCGAGTGGATGTACGCCCCGGCGTCGCCGGCCGCGTACCACCAGCGCGACCTGGTCGCGGTGTTGTCGTACGGGTCGTACCAGGGGTTGTACTCGGACAGCTCGCCGGTGTCGTTGAAGTTGCGGCGCAGGTTCCGATAGGTCTTGGTGGTGCAGAAGAAGTCGGTGCACGTCTGCGTCTCGTAGGAGGAGAAGACGACGCTGTCGGTGGAGGTCATGGTGACGTACCACCACTGGTTGCTCTGCCCGGTCTGCGCGTAGGTGTACACCGGGGCGCCCGGGCGATGGCTTCGTCCTTCTTGAGGGGTGCGGAGTGGGCGCGGCTCATCGGATCTACGCCGACCGAGTCTGCCCGCCCGGGGAGTCCACCTTCAGGCCGAGCTGTTCGAGGGCGTTGAGTACCTCGATGAGGCCCGTCTGGTCGTCCTGGCCGCGGCGCATGGTGGTCAGGACGGTCGCGGCGGTACCGGACTCCTCGACGCTCTGCCGCAGTGCCGGGGCGAGCACCGGGTGAGCGCTGACCTCGACCAGTACGTCATGGCCCGTCAGCAGCTCGGCGATGGAGTCGGCCAGCAGGACGGGCTGCCGCAGGTTCCGGGCGAAGTAGCCCGCGGTGGCCTGCTGCCAGTCGAGCGCTTGCCCCGTGACCGAGGAGATCATCGGGATCCGGCCGGGCCTGGGGGTGAGCTCACCTATGGCCCGTTCGAGGTCCGCCAGGATCGGATCGATCGCCGGGCTGTGGGCCGGCAGGTCGACTCGGACCATCGCGCACAGCACGTCCGCGGCCTGGAGCTTGGCGACGACGGCCTCCAACGCGGACCGGTCACCGGCCAGCACGGTGGTCCGCGGGCCGTTCCGCGCGGCGACGGACACGCTCCCCTCAAGCCCTCGCAGGTGCTTCGAGAGGTCGACGGCCGAGAGCTCCACCACGGCCATGCCGCTGTGAGGGCCGGCCACGCGGCGTTGCTGATCGCTGTAGTGGTGGACGAGCCGGACCGCGTCCGGCAGGTCGAGGATGCCTGCGATGACGCTGGCGGCGATCTCGCCGACGCTGTGACCCGTGACAGCGGCCGGCCGGACGCCCGCCTCTTCCAGCCAGCGGGCGATGCCCACTTGGACGGCGAAGACGATGGGTTGCATGACGCCGACGTCGTTCGTCCTGGCTTCGGGTTCGTCGAGGAAGAGCTCGTGGACGAGGGACCAGCCGGTGTGCCGGGCCAGCTCGCTGTCGCACTCCTCCAGGGCCGAGCGGAAGGCGGGTTCGGTGCGGAACAGAGTCCGCCCCATGCCGACCCACTGCTGGCCGTAGGGGGAGCAGACGAAGGCGATCCGGGTGCCGTCCGCAGCGGCGAGCTCCGGCCCGGCGGACGGGCTGCCGGTCAGCTCATGGACGGCTGCCCCGCCGAGTTCGCCCAGCCGCAGACCCGGAGCGGCGGCCACGGCGTCGAGCAGCTCGGTGAACTCCCGGGCCAGCCGCTCGGCCTCCGCGGGGACGAACAGGTCGAGGGCGTAGGTGAGGCTGCCGTCGATGCCGTCCGGTCTCCGCTGCTCGGTGAAGCCCTCGAACAGCTCGAAGCGGAGGTCGAAGCGGGTGATCCCCTCCGTCACCGGCTCGGTCCGGACCTCCAGGCCGGGAAGGTGGAGCTCGGCGCTCGCGTTGTTCTGGAATGCGAGCATCACCTGGATGAGCGGGTGCCACGCGGGGGAGCGCGGCGGGTTGATGGTCTGGACCACGTGGTCGAACGGCACCTCCTGGTGAGCGAAGGCCGCCAGGTCCGTGCTGCGCACCCGGAACAGCAGCTCCCGGAAGGTCGGGTCGCCGTCGGTCCTGGTGCGCAGCACCAGCGTATTGACGAAGAATCCGATCAGGTCGTCGAGGCCCTCGTCGGTGCGCCCGGCGGTGGGGATGCCGATGGCGATGTCGGTGCCGGCTCCGCGCCTGGTGAGCAGGGTCGCAAGGGCGGCCTGCACGACCATGAAGACGCTGGTGCCGGTCTCCCGCGCCAGCTGGTGCAGTTCCCGGTGGGTCGCCCGCGTGACGTGGAAGGGGACTCGACCGCCCCGGTGTGAGAAGTCGACTCGGCCGACTTCTCACGCGGCGTTCGCTTGGGT
>NZ_JBIVVI010000081.1:0-13866 GCF_044757675.1 Kitasatospora sp. NPDC091257 | reverse complement strand
GGGGTGCGGCCGCGGGAGAGGGCGTGGCCGGCGAGGGTGGTGAGGTGCATGGGGGGTTCTGGTGCTTTCAGGCGGTGACGAGCGAGATGGTGGGGCCGGGGGCGGGCGCGACGAGCGCCCAGACGTACTTGCCGATGCCGCCGGGGCGGTTGGCGCTGCCCCAGCGTTCGGCGAGTTCGTTGACGAGGAGCAGGCCACGCCCGTGTTCGTCGTCGGGGGTCGGGGCGTGGAGGGTGGGGTGTTCGGTGCCGGCGTCGTGGACTTCCAGGCGCAGGCGGGAGCCGGTGACGGTGAAGCGGACCTCGATGTGGCAGTCGTCGGGGGCGTCGGAGTGCTGCACGGCGTTGGCGAACAACTCTCCGAGCAACAGTTCGGCGGTGTCCGAGTACCGGTCGCCGGAGGGAAGGGCGGAGAGGTACGCGCGGAGCAAGTACCGGGCCAGCGGCGTGGACTCGGTACGGGAGTCGAGACGCGCGACGAACATGCGGGGCCGGCGGTGGGTTTTGAGCATGGGGGAGTGCCTCAAGGGAGGGGTGCGTGCGAATGGAGTGCGCCGTGCGGTGCGCTACGGCGCCGACTCAGGGGTTCTGCTGAAGTGAGGGTCCGGACCGCAGCGATGGCGGTCCGGCCTCTGGGGTGTCGGTGTGATCAGGCGACCGGGACCGGGACGCCCCGCACGAGGAGGGGGAGGCCGTCGCCGTGCTCCCAGGCGTCCCAGGCGTCCTCGACGCGGCGGCACTGGTCGTCGGCCATGAGGTCGCGGAGCTGGTGACGGGGGACCCAGTGGAGGGCGCGGAGTTCGTCCGGGGGCTGGTGGTGGCTGGCGGTGTTGGCCTGTTGGGGTGTGACCTTCCCGCCCGCGTAGACGAGGTTGAGGCCCTCGGGGAACTCGGCGGCCGGCATGTAGTCGATGGTGAGGATGGTGCGCAGGGGCAGGACGAGGCCGGTTTCGGTTTCGAGGTGCCGGCGGGCCGCGAGGTGGGGGAGCTCGTCCTGCTCGGCGCTGCCGCCGGGGAGGATCAGGCCGTCCATGTAGACGGGATCGACGAGGAGGGCGGACAGTTCGCCCGATCCGTCGGGGTCCTCGCGCAGGGCGAAGATCTGCTGACCCGACCGGCGGGCCGGGGGCTTGCTCATGATGCGGGTCCTGCTCAACTCTGCTCCAGGTAAGAGGAATTGATGGAAAGTAACAGCGGCCACCCGTCGATGGGCGGGCGGTAGGCCTTCCCGGGCGCGACCTCCACGAAGATGCTCCCGCGCGGGTTGCCGCCCTCCGGGCTGGTGAAGTCAAGCTCGAATTCTTGGAGTTGAAGGCGAGTCTCGGGATTCCGCGCGTGGTGCATGGGGTCTCCGCCGGTTGCTCTGTGCTCCCGGTGAATCACCGGGTGTAGCCATAGTGGCCCCTCGCCCGCTACGATCGGAAGGCTTTCCCACTTGACAGTTCCCCCGTGTGGTATTCGCGCAGCAGTGGAGGTCTGACGATGCGTGAGTCTCAGCTGGATCCATCGGCGTCGCCCCTCAAGGCGTTCGGGGCCCAACTGCGCAAGCTGCGCAAGGCAGCAGGCTTGACGCAGACCCAGCTCGGCCAGCGTACAAACTTGAGTGATAGTCAGATTTCGAACCTCGAAAGAGGGACGCGCAATCCCACGCTTGACTGGGTTCGTAAGGCTGACAAGGTCATCGATGCCAGTGGAACATTGGAACTGACGTACTGGAGCCTGAGCAGGTCGTCGTTGCTGGAAGGGTTTCCCGAGTACGCGGCGCAAGAGGCGAAAGCTCAGGGCATCTCCCACTTCGAACTGGGCGTCGTGCCCGGCCTGGCCCAGACCATGGAGTACGCCAACGCCTTTGCGTCCGCAGCCGTGCGGCGCGGCAGCATCACCGAGGAGCAGGCAGCAGATCGACTCGACTTCCTGGCCACACGGCAGAAGCTGCTCGACCAGCGGTCGGCTCCGCGCCTGCACTTCGTCCTGGATGAAGGTGCGCTCCTGCGAAGGGTGGGAGGGCCCAAGGTCATGGCACGGCAGCTGGCGCATCTTGAAGACCTTGCGA
This sequence comes from Kitasatospora sp. NPDC091257, assembly GCF_044757675.1. Lineage (NCBI taxonomy): Bacteria > Bacillati > Actinomycetota > Actinomycetes > Kitasatosporales > Streptomycetaceae > Kitasatospora > Kitasatospora sp. NPDC091257. The sequence continues at coordinate 11,814 of NZ_JBIVVI010000081.1, read as the reverse complement.
GCCGTCCGAACGTCACCATCCAGGTGGCGCCCTTCTCACTCGCAGAAGAGCTGCCGTTCACCATGATGGTCACGCTGCTTACCCTGGCGGATCGATCACTCCTGGCATACTCGGAGTGCCAGCTGCGCGGCTTCCTCGCGCGAGACGCTGATACGGCCCAGGCCTGGGAACGGGACTACCATCAGCTCCAGGTGGAAGCGCTGTCGAAGGCTGCGTCACTGGAGATGATCCGCAAGCAAGGCGTGAGAGGAACGTCATGATTTCCCCTGTAGACCTGTCCGACGCCGCATGGTTCAAGAGCAGTTACAGCAACAATGGCGGGTCTTGCGTCGAGGTGGCTCCCGACTTCCCCGGCCTGACTCCTGTCCGTGACTCCAAGGACCCCCACGGCCCGGCTCTCGTCTTCCCGGCCGAGGCGTGGAAGTCGTTCGTTGCCGCTGTCCGCAGCGGCGAGTTCGGCGACGTCTGAGCCCGGGAGAGGTGTCTCCTGCTTGGGGTGCACGGTTGGTTGCCGTCCGAGTCGAAGTTGTGAAGAGGTAGTCGGACGCCTGGCTGGGGGTTTCCCCCAGCCAGGCGTTTTTGCGTGGGCGGGGGAGGGCACGGAAGGGCTGTGAGCGCTATGGAGCTCGACCTCGTCGACGCCAGGTGGCGGAAGAGTACGTACAGCAACGGGCAGGGAGGCTGCATTGACGTTGCAGACGGCTGCCCAGGTGTCATGCCGGTCCGAGACTCCAAGGACCCGAAGGGGCCTGTGCTCGTCTTCCCGCTCGAAGAGTGGGTGTCGTTCGTTGCCGCTGTCCGCAGCGGCGAGTTCGGCGACATCTGAGCCTGAGCCCGGGAGAGGAGCCCCCCTGCCCGGGGTGCGGGGTTGGTCGCCGTCCGAGTCAAGGCTGTGAAGAGGCAGTCGGGCGCTCGGCTGGGGTTTCCCCCAGCCGAGCGTCCTCTCTGCAACCCGGCGGCGCGGGACGACGCGGAACCCGGACAGGTCGTCGGTGCGCTCGACGATCCTCTCCAAGTCCCAGCCTTCTTCCCGCCGCTGGTCCGTTGGCGTACCGTCGGAGCACATGAGGCTCATCACCCCCAAGACCCTCGCCACCCTTGCGGGGGCGACCGTCGCCTTCACCGGTATCGCGGTCCTCAACAGCGCCCCGGCGTCCGCCGGCCTGGCCCACTTCACCGGGCAGCTCCAGGTCCAGGGCGACCAGACCTACCTGGACGAGGGTGCGGGCACCGACGTCCTCGCCCGCGCCGCCGCTTCGACCGGCCAGACCTGGGTGTTCGACAAGGTCGACTACGCCTTCGAGTCCGTCGGCGTCTTCACCGTCAAGGGCAGCACCTCCGGGAAGTGCGTCACCGCCAAGGGCATCGGGCAGGCCGTCGTCCAGGAGCCGTGCCGCAGCGGCGACCTGACCCAGCGCTGGATCATCGACGTCAGCCAGGACACCACCCTGATCAGGAGCCACGGCGACTTGGGCCTCGTCCTCCACACCACCGGAGTCGGCCAGCCCGTCGCCGGCTCCCCGGCCCCCAACACCGGCGGCGGCCCGAGCGGCGCGGGCCTGCCCGGCAGCCCCGACCAGAACTGGATCGTCTACCAGGACTGACGCTCACCGGCCGACCTCGGGAGTGGGAAGTCGGCCGGTCCGACTTCCCACTCCGCGCGGCCCGGCGGCGCACGCACCGTACGTCGGTCCCGACACGAGTGGGGCCTTCCGGATCGGCGCGGAGCAATTCGACATCCGCGCCGGCCGGCGACCGGAAGGGCCTCGTGCCACGCTTCGACGCACTTCCGACCAGGGCCGTGCACCTGCCCCCGGCACACCTCGGCAACCTTCCGCATTCGAATCCCGGAGCGCTTCCACGGGCGTCGAAAGCCGGCTGATCCGCCCCTGCCCAGCCGGTCGAGGGCTCTGCGCGAGAAGTCGGCGGGGCCGACTTCTCGCGCGCGTCGCGTCCCCACTCTCGGGGACTCAGTGTTCCGCGGCCCGGTCGCACAGGCCCGGACCGGACCCGCCCGCCCCGCCCCCGCCGCCCCGCCCGGAGCCGAAAACCGGTGCCGCCCGCCCGCCGGATGGAGCAGCATGACCCCTGTGTCTGATACCTCCATCCTCACCCGCACCGAGGCCGCCGAGCGCCACCGCCTGCTCGACGTCCGCACCGTCCACCTCGACCTCGACCTGACCCGCGGCCGGGAGGTGTTCGGCTCCACCACGGTCATCCGCTTCGGCTGCACCACCCCCGGCGCCGCCACCTCCGTGGACGTCAAACCGGCCGCACTCCACCGGGTGGTGCTGAACGGCCGCGAACTGGACGTCACCACGCTCCGCAACGGCCGCCTCCCGCTGACCGACCTGGCCGCCGACAACGAACTCACCGTCGAAGCCGACATGGCCTACTCGCACACCGGCGAGGGCATGCACCGCTTCACCGACCCCGCCGACGGCGAGGACTACGTCTACACCCAGTCCTTCCTCGACGACGGCCCCCGGGTGTTCGCCTCCTTCGACCAGCCCGACCTCAAGGCGCGGTACACGGTGTCCGTCACCGCGCCGCAGCAGTGGACCGTGGTCGGCAACAGCCTGGGCCGCCAGACCTCGCCCGGCCGCTGGGAGTTCGACACCACCCCGGCGATCAGCAGCTACCTGCTCGCCGTCGTGGCCGGCCCGCTGCACTCGGTGCGCGCCGAGCACGACGGGATCCCGCTCGGCCTGCACTGCCGCCGCTCGCTCGCCGCCCACCTGGACGCCGACGCCGCCGAACTGCTGGAGATCACCCGGCAGGGCTTCGACCACTACCACCGGGTCTTCCGGCACCGCTACCCCTTCGACAGCTACGACCAGTGCTTCGTCCCGGAGTTCAACGCCGGCGCGATGGAGAACCCGGGCTGCGTCACGCTGCGCGACGAGTACGTCTTCCGCTCCGCCGTGACCGACACCAGGCGCGAGGAACGCGCCATGGTGGTGATCCACGAGATGGCGCACATGTGGTTCGGCGACCTGGTCACCATGAAGTGGTGGGACGACCTGTGGCTGAACGAGTCCTTCGCCGAGTACATGGCCTACAGCGTCACCGCCGCCTCCACCCGCTTCACCGGCGCCTGGACCGGCTTCGCCGCCGACCGCAAGCCCTGGGGCTACGACGCCGACCAGCGCCCCTCCACCCACCCGGTGGCACCCGGCACGGTCGAGGACACCGCCCAGGCACTGCAGAACTTCGACGGCATCTCCTACGCCAAGGGCGCCGCCGTCCTGCGCCAGCTCGTCGCCTGGCTCGGCGAGGAGACCTTCCTGACCGGCGTCAACGACTACTTCGACGCGCACGCCTTCGGCAACGCCACCCTCGACGACCTGCTCCGGGCCCTGGCCGCCGCCAGCGGCCGCGACGTCCACGCCTGGGCCGACCGCTGGCTGCGCACCAGCGGCGTGGACACCCTGCGGGTGGCCGACGGCCGCATCGAGCACACCTCGGCGGACGGCGCGCTGCGCCCGCACCAGCTGACCGCGGGCCACTACCGGCGCACCGCCGACGGCGCCCTGGAACTCGCCGACCGCGTGCCGCTCGACCTGCCCGGCGACCTGCCGGGCGACGGCGCCGTGCCGCTGGACCCGCCGGCCGACGGCACCGAGCTGACCCTGCTCAACGACACCGACCTCAGCTACGTCAAGATCCGCCTCGACCCCGCCTCCTGGCGGACCGCGCGCTCCTCCCTCGGCGCCGTACCCGAGGAACTCGCCCGGGCAGTGCTCTGGGGCGCCGCCCGCGACCAGGTGCGCGACGGGGAACTCGCGCCCGGCGAGTACCTGCGGCTGGTCGCCGACCACCTGCCCGGCGAGACCTCGGTGCACCTGATGGACGCGGTGCTCTCCTTCGCCCGCGACTTCGTGGCGGACTGCGCCCTGCCGCCCGCCGAACGGCCGGCCGCCCTGGCCGAACTGGCCCGGGTCTGCCGCACCCTGCTGCGGCGCACCGAGAACGAGCCGGACCGCACCGGCCTGCGCCTGGTGGCGGTGCGCGGCGTGATCGCCACCGCCGCCGACGAGGCCGACGCCGCCGAACTGCGCGACTGGCTGGCCGCCGGCACGGTGCCCGGCGGGCCGGAGCTCGACCCGGACCTGCGCTGGCAGCTGCTGGCGCGGCTGTGCGTGCTCGGCGCGGCGGGCGAACCGGAGATCGCCGCCGAACTCGCCGCCGACCCCAGCGACACCAGCGAGCAGGGCGCCGCCCGCTGCCGCGCCGCCCTGCCCGACCCGGCGGCCAAGGAGGCCGCCTGGCAGGCACTGTTCCACGGCGAGCTCTCCAACTACCTGGCCGCCGCCACCGCCAAGGGACTGTGGCAGCCCGAGCAGGCCGAACTGCTCGACGAACTGACCGTGCGCTACTTCGAGGAGCTGGCCCCGGCCGCCGCCCGCCGCGGCCCCGCCCTGGCCCGGGTGCTCACCACGGCGGCCTTCCCCGCCTTCGCCGCCACCGAACGGACCGTCCGGGCGGCCGAGGCCTGCCTCACCGACCCGGACCTCACCGTGGCGACCCGGCGCGGCCTGGTCGACCAACTGGACACCCTGCGCCGCGCCGCCCGGGCCCGCGCACTGACCGGGCAGTAGCACCCGGCGGCAGCCGAACCGCAGGCCCGGACCGCAGACTGACGCGGTGCCCGCGCGGCCTGCCTCGGGGCCGTCGTGCCGGCTCAACGTCGCGGGCTCATCGTCCATGACGGGCCGTCCGGACGGTCGAGCCACACCTGCTGTCCGGTGCCCGTGATGGTGATGCCGTACCGGTCTCGGGCCGGCTGGTCGTGGGCCCGGTACACGCGGTGCGCCGATTCGAGTTCGGACCACAGCGGGCGTGGGCCGGTCTCGGTCACGGTGCCGTCGGGCCGCAGTTCGGCGATCGAGCCGTTCGACGTCCACACCCGGGCGCCGGTCGTCGCCCCGTCGTCGCCGAGGTCGTACTGCCAGCCGAGCGGTGGCATGGTGATGCTGACCAGGAAGCGGAAGTCCTCGTCCGCCAGGGCATCGGCACCGATGGTGGACGGCCGGCGGTCGCCGTCGGAGAGCTGGGGCCGGCGGATGATCCCGCTGTCCCCGGCCGTCCGCAGGGGCATGAAGTAGGCAGGGGTGGTGAGGAACCGGCCGTCGGCCTCGGCTTCGCCGGTCCGGTGGACACGCGCGATGCCGTATCCGACGGGTGCGACGATCACGCCGCCGGGGGCGAGCTCGGGCAGCCATGCGGGCGGGATGCGGGAGAGTCCGCACGTGGCGATGATCGCGCCGTAGCGCCGCGATTCCGATCGCCCCGGCTCGGTGGGCGAGTGGGCGGCGGCGCCGTCGCCGGTGATCACCGTCGGCCGGTAGCCGGCGCGGCCGAGGCGGCGCCGTGCCGTGTCGGTGATGTCGTGGTCGATGTCGACGGTCACCACCTGGTCGTCGCCGTAGCGATGGGAGAGCAGCGCGGCGTTGTAACCGGCACCCGTACCGATTTCCTTCACCCGAATGTCGGCCCGCTCGCCGAGTGCTTCGAGCATCACGGCCATCAGGGAGGGCTGGCTGGACGACGACGCGGTGTTCCCGTCGATCAGGTGGGTGACCAGTGCCCGGTTCTCGTACACGGCCTTCAGCCACTCGGCAGCGTGCCCGGGGTCGTCACCGCTGGCCCGCTGCTGACTTCCGCCGGGGCCCTGCCGGTAGAAGTACGGCACGAACAGGTGCCTGGGCACGTCCCGGAAGGCGCGCTGCCACCCCGGATCGGTGAGGGAACCGTCGGCGGTCAGCGCGTCGACCATGGCGTGGCGCAGGCTCTCGGCAGTCGGCTCGGCGGTTTCGGTCACGTGGTGCCCTTCTGGAGGAGATCGGCGATCGCGTTGGTGACGGCGTCGCGGGTGACGTCGATCCAGGCCCACTGCCCGCCCGGGTTCACATCGACCAGCCAGTGCGTCCCGGACCGGTCCACGATCAGGTCCACGGCAGCGAAGACGAGTCCGAGACGCCGCAGCATGTCCAGGATGCCTGTACGGATCGGTTCGGGGAGCAGTTCCGGGGTGTAGACGAGGTTCTTCGAATCGGTACGCCAGTCCAGCCGGCCGGGGCCGTCCGGGGCCGTCCGGGGCGTCGATCCGCACGGGGAACAGCTGACCGGCGACGCAGGTCACCCGGACTTCGTACGCCTTGTCGGTGATCTCCTGCTGGTACAGGTGCGCCGTCAGCGCCGCACGCGGATCGTCCCACCGGTCTTCGGGGACACGGGTGGTGTACATCTGGCCCCGCTGCCCGTTCTCGGTGTGGACGATCCCGCCGAGTACCTTCGTGACGATCCGGCCGCCGCATCGCTCGGCGAACTCGCGCACCGCCCTGGGAACGTTGGTGACCAGTGTCGCCGGCACGGGCAGCCGGGCCCCGGCGGCGGCGGTCAGTTGCGCGGGCTTCGTGCAGTCGGCGTTGCGCTCCGGGCGGTTGACCCACAGCACCCCGGGCAGCGAGCCGAGAACGCCGGCGAACGCCCGCTTGGCCTGCGAGGCGGCGAACCGCCGCTCGGGGCCGGACATGCCGGCGGCGAACTGGAAGGCGGTGGGCTTGCGCCACCACACGGACGCGAGTTCGGACAGGTCGACGCCTCGCAGGGCACCGTTGAGGGTGCCGATCCACTGGCCGTCGGGCCCCAGTTCGGCCGTCATGGTCATGCGCTGCGGGAAGTCGGCGACGTTGGTGCGCCAGAACGGGACGCCTCGGGCGTTGAGTTCACGCAGGACGTAGTCGGCGGTGGGGTCGAGGTCGTGGGTGATGACGAGCACGCGGGGAGAGTCGCCCCGCGTGCTCCTGGCGCCGTCGGACATCAGTCGTCGTTCTGGTCGTAGTCGACGCTGATCACGGTCTGCCCGTCGGACTCGGTCTGACAACCCGATCCGTCCATGGTGGGCAGGTCGATCGCCGTGCGGCCGTCGATCAGCGACAACTGCGTGTCGGGGTCGACGCAGGCGGGCGGAAGCGGCGCGACGGTCACCGGGTTGGTGATGGCGTCGAGCCCGAACGGCCGGGTGGCGAGCGGGCCGGTCGGCTCCGCGTCCACGGCGATGTTCAGCGTGGGCAGTCGATCGGTCAGAACGGACATGGTGTTGCTTCCCCTCAGGTCGGGTGGTGCGGTTGCCGGCACTGCGTTCGGGGACGGGAGGTGTCGGCCGCCGTGGGGCATCTGTGGCTGACACACCACTTCGTGATGGCGCGTCAGCACGGATCCACTGTGACCATGTGGGCACTGTCGGTGAACGGCGGGGGCGTATCACAGGGTGTCCAGCGCCGTGTCCGACTGCCGGGTCTCCGCCTGGGCGAGGGCGACATCCAGCAGCATCCGGTTGCGCGCGGACGGGGTGAGGCCGGAGGTGTCGCCGATCGACGAGAACAGACCGAGGGCTTTGCCGGGGCGCCCGGTCGACACCGTGATGCCGATGGCCTGCGCGGTGACCGTGGCCGGCCCGAACGCCGTACCGTTCACCGTGACGTCCCGGCCCATCCGAGCGGCGACGGCGTGCCCTTGCGACAGCAGATCGTCCGCGTCCGCGACGTCGCCCCGCCGTGCCGCGACGACGGCGGCGAAGGTCACGTGCCATCCGTATGTGGCGAGCAGATCGAGATCACGGTTCCCGTACCGGGGCTCGATCGCCTCGTAGGAAAACCGCGCGGTCTGCTCGGCCTGGTCGAGCCGGGCATCCCGCAGGTAGATCCACGAGCGGCCCGATGCGACCATGGCCGAACGGACGGTATCCCCGGCCTGGTGGGCCTGGTGCTGCGCATGGCCGATACCGGCGTACGCGAGGTCGCGGGCGCCGAACTGGTTCGCCACGTAGGCGGCGAGCCGGTAGGCGTCCGCGAGGAAGCCGGCCGCCGCGTCCCGCTGGTCGGTGGTTGCAGCCCGCAGAGCGGTGGCGGCTTCGCGCAATGCCGGAGCGACACGCACGCCCGCGCCGACGAAGTCGCCGACGCGGTAGGCCTCCCATGCGGCGGTGAGTCCGGCACCCAGCTCGGCCGGAGGCGGCGGCTGCGCGTTCGGCGAGGTCCGAGCCCCGGTCCGACAACCGCAGGCCCGGACCGCGTCCACGCGGTCCGGGCCTGCGGGCTGTGCTTCGGGGGACTACGAGCCGGCGGTGGCCGCCTCCAGGGTCGTGGCCATCACGGGGCTGGTGAAGGTGTTCGTCGCGTCGCCCGTGGAGGGGTGGTACGAGCCCCACTTGAGGTAGTTCCGGTCGCCGTCCCAGGTGGTGCCCTTGAACGTGCCCGAGCCCGTCGTGAACGTCTGCTTCACGCCGTCGAACCAGAAGTCGATGGTGCCGTCCGTGCGGCCCAGGCGGATCTTCAGGGCGTAGGAGTGCCAGGTGTTGTTGGCCGTCTGCGCGGTCCACAGGGAGTGCGACACGTGGGCGGTGTCCCACTCCTGGAGGCGGACACGCCCGTTGACGATGTCGATCTCGATCGGGTGGTTGGCCGTGTCGGTGCTCGGCGAGCACTTCAGCTGGAACACGTACCGGCTGTTGGTGTCCTGGATGTCCACCTTGGACGACCACCCCAGGTAGAAGGTGTCGCCCTCCTTCAGGTCCGGGCTGAGCGTCTCGCAGCGCTCCTCCCCGCCGGCCTGGAAGGCGCGCCACACGTTGCCCTTGGCGGAGTCCTTCACGACCCCGAAGTTGCCGGCCGCGCACTGGACCGCCTTGAACGAGGACGGGCCCGTGCTGGTGCTCGGGGTCCACAGGACCTTGCCCGCGGCGGCGGAGCTGCTCGCGGAGGCCTGGCCGCAGGTGATCGCGAAGGTGGCGAGGGCGACGGCCGCGGCGGCGGCCTTGCGGCGGTGGGTCAGAAGGGACATGCCTCTCCCGGGGGGATGAGTGGCGGACACGGGCGAGGAGCGATTCGACCAGCAATCGGCCCGTCCGGCCAGCCGAAACGGCCGACGGAAGATCCTTTTCGGACACTTCCGCCGGCCGCCCTGTTGACCTGAACCCGGCCCCGCTCCCGGCCGTTACGGGGTGCGCGGCTCCTCGGCGTCCTGGTCGTACGAGGAGGTGCCCTCGTCCAGCAGCGGCTCCTGCGTCTTGAGGTGCGCCGGGGCCAGCGCCCGCAGCACGTGGTAGCCGGTGATGACGACCAGCGTGCCGAGCGCGATGCCGCTGAGGCTGAAGGTGTCGGTGAACTTCAGCGTCACGTTGCCGATGCCGATGATGATGCCCGCCGCGGCCGGCACCAGGTTGAGCGGATTGCGCAGGTCCACCTGGGACTTGGTCCAGATCTGCGCGCCCAGCAGCCCGATCATGCCGTACAGGATCACGGTGATCCCGCCGAGCACCCCGCCCGGGATCGCGGCCACGATCGCGCCGAACTTCGGGCACAGGCCGAACAGCAGCGCGAAGCCGGCCGCCGCCCAGTACGCCGCCGTCGAGTAGACCCGGGTGGCGGCCATGACGCCGATGTTCTCCGAGTACGTGGTGTTCGGCGGGCCGCCGACCGCGGTGGAGAGCATGGAGCCGACGCCGTCCGCGGAGATCGCGGTGCCCAGCTTGTCGTCCAGGTTCGAGCCCGTCATCTCGCCGACGGCCTTGACGTGCCCGGCGTTCTCCGCGACCAGCGCGATCACCACGGGCAGCGCGACCAGGATCGCCGACCACTGGAAGGACGGGCCGTGGAAGGTCGGCAGGCCGACCCAGTCCGCCTTGCCGACGCCCGACAGGTCCAGGCGCCAGTGGTCGGTCATGTGCCCGCCGCCGTCGACCGAGTGGATCTTCCCGAAGACCCGGTCGAACAGCCAGGAGATCCCGTAGCCGAACAGCAGCCCCAGGAAGATCGCCACCCGCGACCAGAAGCCGCGCAGGCACACCACGGCCAGGCCGGTGAACAGCATCACCAGCAGCGCCGTCCACTGGTCCTGCGGCCAGTACACCGAGGCGGTCACCGGGGCGAGGTTGAAGCCGATCAGCATGACCACCGCGCCGGTGACGATCGGCGGCATCGCGGCGTGGATGATGCGCGCCCCGAACCGCTGGACCGCCACACCGACCAGGAACAGCGCCACACCCACCACGAACACCGCGCCGGTCACCGTCGCGCTGGTGCCGCCCTGCGCCCGGATCACCGCGGCCACGCCCACGAAGGACAGCGAGCAGCCCAGGTAGCTGGGCACCCGGCCCTTGGTGGCCAGCAGGAAGATCACGGTCGACACGCCGGACATCATGATCGCGAGGTTGGGGTCGAGCCCCATCAGCACGGGCGCCACGAAGCTCGCCCCGAACATCGCCACCACGTGCTGGGCGCCGAGGCCTGCCGTGCGGGGCCAGGAGAGCCGTTCGTCGGGACGGACCACCGCCCCCGGTGCGGGCGTGCGCCCGTCACCGTGCAGCTTCCAGCGCACGCCGAGATCCATGGTGTTTCGCTTTCTCTGTACTTCCGGGGAACCGTCCGCACCATTCTCGTGGCCGCCGGATGTCCCGGCGATCACACGGACCCGCGTGAGCTGCGGATACGTGTGACGAGGCCCGACGGGCCCGGTGCTGTCGGGGATCTTACGGCCACCGCCCGCGCACCGCGGATCCGGCCGCGCGCCACAGGATCCGGCCGCGGGCCGGATGCCCGTTCGCGGGGTGTCACCCGTGTGGGTGTACTGCCGCGTCGCCGCCGCTCGAACCCGCCGGCCGCCCTGAAGACTGGCCGCATCCGTAGGAGCTATCGAAGGACGTGCCATGGCGGAAGAGCTGTACGCGACGCTGAAGACCACCAAGGGCGACATCGTGATCCGGCTGCTGCCGAACCACGCCCCCAAGACCGTGAAGAACTTCGTGGAGCTCGCCAGCGGCGAGCGGGAGTGGATCAACCCGGAGACCGGCGAGAAGACCACGGACAAGCTCTACGACGGCACGGTCTTCCACCGGGTCATCGAGGGCTTCATGATCCAGGGCGGCGACCCCCTGGGCAACGGGACCGGCGGCCCCGGGTACAAGTTCGCGGACGAGTTCCACCCGGACCTGGCCTTCACCAAGCCCTACCTGCTGGCCATGGCCAACGCCGGACCGGGCACCAACGGCTCCCAGTTCTTCATCACCGTCGGGGCGACCACCTGGCTCACCGGCAAGCACACCATCTTCGGCGAGGTCGCCGACGAGGCCGGCCGGAAGGTCGTCGACGCCATCGCGACGGCGGAGACCAACCCCCGCAACGACCGCCCGGTCCAGGACGTGGTCATCGAGAAGGTCGTCATCGAGACCCGCTGACCGGAAGACCCTCCCCGGGCGCCCGGCCATGGGCGCCCGGCCCCGGAACGGCGCGCGCCCGGTGACGACCCGTTCCACCGCGCAGCCCCGCGTCTCATCCCCGCGTTCCAGGGCCCCGGCATTCCCCCTGCTCGGAGCCCGTTCCAGTGTCCCGCCGTCCCTGATCGGCCGTTGACCCTTGCGGCCGGGACGGATCACCGCGCAGACTCCGGTCGTCCGAGCACCGCACCGACCCGAGCACCGCACCGACCCGAGCACCGCACCGACACCGCACCGACCCGAGCACCGAAGGGCCACGGCCGCACCGGGACTTCACCGGCCATCCACTTCCAGGGCCCCTCGGGCAACGAGAGTGTCGGCGCGGGAAGCAACCCTTCGCTGCCCGTCAAGGGTCTGTACATCGACGACTCGCTCAAGGTCACCTGCTGGCAGCAGATCATGGACGACGCCGTCACCTGGTAGTTCCCGGACGCGGCGGCCCCGGTCCCGTCCGCGACCACCCGGCGCAGCAGGTCACCGAGGACGGTGTCGGGCAGGGCGTCGAGTTCGTCGAGCGGCAGGGCGGCGACGTCGAC
>NZ_JBIVVI010000080.1:0-14009 GCF_044757675.1 Kitasatospora sp. NPDC091257 | reverse complement strand
GGGCGGTGCGCCGGACGGGCCCATGCCCCGTTGACGGCCGCGCCGCGCCCCTCTACAACGGAGCACGGGCCCCGGTCCGCAACGGAGCACCGGCCCCGGACAGGCCGGCCCCGCCGCGGGGCACCGTCCACCGGGGCGCCCCCGACAGGTCCTGAGAGTTCCCGAGTTCCCGAGTTCCTGAGCCCCCGAGAGCTCGTGAGGAGCGATGCCATGGCTCCAGACGTCAGCCGCTGCCCGGTGCTGGACATGACCGCCCGGCGCATCCACCAGCAGAACGCGGAGCTTCGCGCCGCCGGGCCCGCCGTGCGGGTCGAACTCCCCGGCGGCATCATCGCCTGGTCCGTGACCCGCAGCTCGGTGATCCGCGCCCTGACCGGCGATCCCCGGATCTCCCGCGACCCGCGCAGGCACTGGCCCGGCCTGGCCTCGGTGCCCGAGGGGTGGCCGATGGGGCCGATCGCGTTCCAGCAGAACTTCTTCAACCTCTACGGCCGCGAACACCGTTCGGCGCGGCGGCAGATGGCGCCCTCCTTCTCGCCCCGCCGGGTGTCCGGGCTGCGGCCCGGGATCGAGGCGACGACCGCCGCCCTCGTCGGCGCGTTCCGCGGCCTGGGCCCCGGCGAGGCCGTGGACGTCCGCCGGGCGCTGTCGCTCCCGCTGACCATGACGGTGATCTGCGACCTCTTCGGCGTGCCCGCCGACATGCGGCCGCGGATCGGCACGTCGATGGACGCCCTGCTGACGACGACGGCCACCGCCGAGCAGATGACCGCCTCCCGGGCGGCGATCAACGTGGTGCTGACCGACCTGCTGGAGCTCAAACGGCGCTCCCCCGGGCCCGACCTCGCCACCGACGTGGCCGCCGTCGGCACCGGCGGCGGGACGGGCCGCAGCGAGGAGGAGTCCCGCGACATCCTCTTCCTGATGCTGGGCGCCGGGTACGAGACCGCGGTCAACCTCATCACCAGCGCCGTCCAGGCTCTCCTCACCCACCCCGGCCACCTGGCCCGGGTCCGCGAGGGCGGCCTCGGCTGGGGGGACGTCATCGAGGAGACCCTGCGCCACGAGAGCCCGGCGATGCACATCCCGCTGCGCTACCCGCTGGAGGACATCGACCTCGGCGAGGGCGTGGTCGTCCGGCGGGGCGAACCGATCCTGCTCGGCTTCGGCGCGGCCGGCCGGGACCCGGAGGTCCACCCGCAGCGGCCGGACGACTTCGACCCGACGCGCCCCGACAAGGAGCACCTGGCCTTCGGCCACGGCCCGCACTTCTGCCTGGGCGCGCCACTGGCCCGACTGGAGGCCGAAGTGGCCCTGGACGGGCTCTTCGGCGCCTACCCCGGTGCCGTCCTGGACCCGTCCAGGGCGGCGCCGGCCCGGATGGAGTCCGTCATCATCAACGGCCCCTCCGAACTCTGGATCGTCCCCACGCCCGCCCCGGCCGCCTGACCTTCGTCGCGAACGACCGTTGTGCGCGTAATCGTTGTGGCACGTTCCGCGACATCGACCGAAGACAGGCGACCCCGGCAGTGCTGGAACACCCCGGGGTCCGGCAACAGGAGCAACCACTCCCGATGCGCGTTCATCGTAGCGCCCACGTGCGCGATTTCACCGTGTTGCCCAACGGCATGCTGCAGTGCCGGCGGCTCTCCTACACCGCCCGCGGCCTGCTCGCGGACCTCCTCTCCCGCCCCGAACGGCCGGCGCGAGGACGGCCGGCACATGGCCGACACCAGCCCCAGGGCCGTGGCGCGATCCGCAAGGCCCTGAAGGAGCTGACCGCCGCCGGGTACTACCGGGTCGAGAGGATCCGCATGCCCGACGGCACGATCGTCACCGAGACCCACGTCTACGACACCCCGCAGCTCGCCCCGCCGGGTGCCACCCGTCCGGTTCCCGGCGAAGCGGCCGCCGGTCGCTGACGCCCCTCCAAAGGACCGGAACCGAGAACCCTCCCTCCCCGACGTGGAAATGACGAATCATCAGGAGGGCGAGGGAGCAGCTCCGTGAGGCGATCGCCACCCTGTTCCGGGTGATCCGGCCCGAGCCGCGCCTGCGCCTGGGCGAGGCCGAGGCGTGTGAACTCGCTCCCCTGGTCGCGCGGTGGCTGGAGCGCGGAAGCAGCGCCGCCGACCTCGCCCAGGCCTGCTGTCGGGCCTGCCCAGCCCGTTGCACTCGGCGGTCGCGGTGCTCCGCTACCGCCTGCGGCACAAGCTGCCGCCCGCCCCGACTGCCGCGCCGCCCACGCCAGTTCGGTACGCGGAGTGCGCCCGCTGCCACGACCCGGTGCCCCGCCCCGGCACCTGCGGCCCCTGCGCGGGCATCACCCCCCGTCCGCCCGGCGTCGGCTGCGGCGCGGCGGCCACCCGCCTCGGCGCCGCCTGACCACCGCCCGACCACCGCTGCCGGCCTCGGTGTGCCGTCCGACGTTCAGGAGGCTTCGGGGGATGGGATGTTGGTGCTCAGCAGGGTGAGTCCGAGATGGGTCAGCGTGTGAAGGACCGCCTTCCGCTCCCGGGTCAGGGCGGTCAGCCCGGCCTTGCGCAGGGTGGTGGCGTGCTCGCTGGCACTGGCCGGCGAGATACCGGCCCGCTGCGCCAACTGCGTCGTCGTGCAGGCGGGATGGTCGGCTATGACGCACAGCACGATCGCCCTGCTGCGGCCCAACAGCGCGGCCAGGGCCGGCGGCACCGGGGCACCGCCTCGGCGGGTACCGGCAGGCGGTGCCCACAGGGCCGCCGCGTCGACCGGGTCGTGCAGTGCCTGGTAGGCCATGACCACCGTGTCGTCCTCGGAGCCGGCGAACAGCTGGGGAACCGGCCCGCAGAACACCGACGGAGCCAGGACGAACGAGCGGCCCGACAGGTGGAGGTCGGCTTCCGGGTGGTTCAGCGGCCGGTAGCCGGGGATCTCCAGCACCGGCGGGTTCCACACGGCCATCGGGCGCAGGCCGTCCAGGAGCGCTCCCACCCCGCCCCGTGCCATGAGCCTGCCCCGTCGCGCCACTTCGCCCTGGAGGTGCTGGTCGATGCGCGGCCAGTAGGGGGCGACCGCGACGTGGTGGCAGTGCTGCAGGGCGGCGCCCAGCCGCCGCAGCGCCCGCGGGGCGGCGTCCATCGCCTCGGTCAGCCATGGTGCCGCAGACCCGTCCGTGCGCGGCTTGACGGAGAACTCCGCGCGCAGCCGCGAGGTCGGCGTACTGATCAGCCGCTCTATCCCCTCCTCCACGCAGTCCACCGCGCCCACCAGGGTGAACAGGTCCACCAGTGCTCCGCAGGCGGCCGGGCTGAGGAACCGCGCGGCCTCCCTCCCGTCGGCGCCGATCCGCGGGCCGGTCCGCGCGCGCCACCCGCCGAACAGCACCGCGCGGTCGCGCCACTGCACGGTCCGCAGACTCAGCTGCGTCTCGGCGAGCGGCCCCAGCACCGTGACCCGTACCCGCGCCAGGTCCTCGGCGGTGAAATGAACCCGTAGCACGCCGTCCTCCTCATCCGCGCCCACACCCTGCGGCTGAGCCTTGCCGACGCACTCGTTTCGGGGCAGACCGAAACGAGTCGAATCCCGCACGGCTCGGATGGACTCTTTCATCCGGCAAAGACGCGAACGATCCCGACAACGATCACCGAGACAAAGAGTTGGCTGGACAGACCCCCTGAATCGTCCGCACTCGGTAGGCAAGCAGCGACACTGATCAACTCGATGACGAGGAGCCCGGATGGATGACCTATCACCCAAGGACGGCAAGACGCACGAGCGACTCGTGTCCCGCCTCAAGCTGCTGACGTCGGCGGTTCTGGTGCTGCTCCTGCTGATGGCCCGTAGCTGGTTCGAGGGCCAGAACATGATCGGCAGCGCGATGCTGTTCTTGGCTGTCGCCGTGTGGGTCGGCGCATCGGCCATCCTCCACCTGGCGGGGCGCGAGGGGAACAGCAAGGCTCATGGTGCTGCCGCGCCCGCCATTCAGGCGCCGGTCCGGGCGCAGAGAACCACCGGTCCGAGCCCCACCCGGCCGTTTCAGGGGTGGCGTGGGACATTCCGTCCCGGGCTCAACAGCCTTGTGGTGCTGACGGTGGTGGCAACGATCGTGCTGGTCGCCGACCGCCCGTGGAATGCACCGTGGTGGCCGGGGCGACACGAGGCTTCGCAGCTGCCGCAGGCGTGCACGGCCGGGGCCACGGCAGCGGCGCATCTGACGCCGAATGCGGCTGCCGACGGGAGCGAACGCCTCAGCGCCGGCTACGGTTCCGGCTCACGGTGCGTCTGGCGCGACCGGGAGATCGGCACCACTCTCGTGATCGACTACGTGCTGGGCAAGTGGGACGGCACCTTCGGCTCCGACGCCACCACGAGCGCGCGCAAACAGCAGGCGCTGAACATACGCGCTGCCAACGGTCCCAGGTCACACTCCGGCACGATCACCGACCTCGGCGACGAAGCCCGCAGCGTGTACCAGCCCGGTGGCACCGTGCACGTCCTCGTCCGGCGCGCCAACGTGGCACTCAGCGTGTCGTACTCACCAACGCCCAGCCTCGGTCAGAACACGGACCAAGTGGACGCGGTCAGCCTGGCCGCCACTGAACAGGCCGCCCGGGAGGCCCTCACGCCCGTACGACTTGACTAGCCTGCGCGTCTCATCCGGGGTCGCGTCCGGATGGTGATCGGAAACGCGAAAGGGCTTTCTGAGCTGCAGCGATAAGGCTTGTCCAAGCTTGGTTTCTAAGGTCGGCGGGTTTGGTGTTCCTTGATCGACTCGGCGCGTTCGACCGTCTTTCCGACGTGGTGGCACGTGGCTCTGTGCTCGTTCTTCGAGCCGGAAAGCCGTCCCGCGCCCGGCCGGGACGGTTTCGGTGCGGCCGCCGGACAGACCGCCGTCACGCACGCAACGCAACTGATCGTTTCACCGGGACGATACAGCCGCGCCGGATTCCGCCGACGCTGCGCCTGACCGGCTCCCGTACCCCGGGCGCCCCCACCGACGCCGTCGATGCCGGCTCGGCCCTCGCCGACCTGACCGCCCTCCTCGCCGACCACGCCCGTGGAGCCGGCCGGTGCCGAGTTCCTCCGGCTCCTAGCCGTGGAAGTGATGGCCGTTGAGCAACGCGCCGCCGAGGGGGGGTGAGCGTGTGCAGGACGGCACTGCCGCGTCTGGTGGTGATGATGAGGCCGGCCTGGCGGAGTACGGAGGCCTGCTCGCTCGCGGTGGGCAGCGACGCGCTGAGGCGTTCGGCCAGCTGCCCGGTGGTGCAAGGGCCGTCGCCGATGGCGTGGAGGGTCCGGGCCCGGGTGCGGCCCAGGAGCGCGGACAAGGCGCCGTCGATCCCGTGCCGGGACGTCGTCAGCAGTGCGGTGACGTCGGAAACGCCTCGTATGACGGGGAGGAAGAGCAGGACGGGTGCCTGGTCGTCCATCGGGTCGGTGTAGGGAATCGGCCTGGTCTGACAGAAGGCGGACGGGACCAGTAACAGGCCCCTGCCCTCCAGGTCGACAGTGCTCGTGAGAGCGCCTCTGCCGACCTCCAGCGTCGGCGGCTTCCAGCGGAACTCGGGCGGCAGTCCCGTGAGCATCGCCTCGGGCCCGTCCTGGGCGAGCCTGAGCGCGTGCGCGGTCTGCTCCGCCCGCAGCCGGGGCAGGATCCGCGGCCAGTGGGGAGCCACGGCGACGCGGTGGACGTTACGGAGGAACACCAGCAGTTCCTCACGGTCCGCCCGGACGTGCGCGATGTCGCCCCACGCCACACCCGCCCAGGGGTCCGTGCGGCGTAAGTAGCGGGCCCGCGCCTCGACGGCCCCCTCGAGTTCGGTGCGCAGGCGCTCGGCCGGTGCCGCGCGCAGTGCCTCGATCCCCTCCTCGACGGACGACGAGGCGCCGGTGACGGTGAACAGGTCCAGGACGGTCTCCTGGAAGAGGGAGGAGGCCGGATGGACGCGGGCGGGGGAACGAGCATGGACCTCGTGTCTCCATGCGCCGAACAGCGCGCGGCTGTGCGGTTGTTGCAGGGTCGTCAGCGCGTGCAGCGTCTCGCCGAGCGGGCCCCAGGTCGCCGCTATCCGGGTCTTGGCGAGGTCCTGCGGGGTGAACGTGATGCGCAGCATGTGAGGGTCTCCCGGGTTCTGTTCGGACGCCCACCTTCCCGGCGCCCATCGTCTCCGGTCGCGTACGACTGCTTCAAGTGGGCCTCACCGCAGGGGTTTCGGCGACAGCCGAAAGGACTGGGGCCGCGCCCGCCGGCACCGTCAGGATGGGTTCCGAGGGCGGCGGACCGGGGCCCCAAAAACACCGGTGGTCCCCCCGGGCCTGATGGCCGTCCGAATCGAGAAACCACCCATGGAGGCGTTCATGCGTATTCGTCGTGCTCTCGCGGTCACCGCTGTCGGTGTCACGCTCGCTGTGGGCGCCGCGGCCGCACCGGCCGGCGCCGCCGCCGCGCCCTCTGCCGGCGTCACGGTCACCTGCGGCAACGCCTACTGGCCTCACACGGACAAGGACAACGGGTCCGGAACCATCAACAAGTCCGACGGCGCGGCGGTCCACACCGGCCCGTACGGTGCGTGCACCACCGTCGGTACCATCGGCGATGGGATCAAGGTGGAGTACGAGTGCTACTCCGTCAACGGGTACGGCAACAGGTGGACCTGGGTCCGTATGGTCGGCGGCGGAAGCTTCGGCTGGGTGTACAACGCCTACCTCGACAATGGGGGCGCCACCGTGCGCTGCTGAGCGCGCTCGGCCCCACCGATCCGTCGCACGCGCAAGGGGCCCGCTGTCCCACCGGACGGCGGGCAGGCGCACGGCATGCCCTACCCGGCCGGGCGTAGTGATCGAGGGCCACGTCCTCTCCCGCACCGCCGACCCGCAGCGCCCACTCTTTCATCCGTGCCCGAGGCACACTCACACATCTACGAAGCGACAGAGGAGAACGCCCATGCGCGCACGTCTGCTTCTCACCGGCCTGGCCCTGGCGGCGACCGTGCTGGTGGGCGGCGCCGCCACCGCCCAGGCGGCCCCCGCGCCCTCCCGGGCCGACACGGTCTCGGCCGCGGTTCCGGGGCACTGGGTGGTGAAGGGCCCCTACACCGAGTCGATGTGCATCGCCATGAGGGACTCCTACGCCGGCGACGCCTACTGCTCCTACTCCGGCACCAACAAGTACTACCTGCACTTCTGGGTCCTCTGACCCTCTCCTCGCGGGCTGCTCCCGCAGCGGCCCCGTCGTGAGTGCGCGGCACCATGGGGGCCCGGGGGGCGTCGGCGGCGCGTCAGGAAACGGTTCCGGCCCTTCGGTTCGTCCGAAGGGCCGGAGTCGCGCCGGGCGGGGTCGAGTGCCCCGGCCTCGCTCTACGGGGTCACGGGTTGACGGGGCCGAAGATCGTGGTCGGCTTCTTCTGCTGCGGGGTCTCCAGGCTCTGCAGGCAGAGGGTGTACTTGGTGCTGCTCCGCTTGTAGGTGAAGTAGCCGTCGGCGGTGGGGAACTTCCTGCACGCGGCCTCGCCGTCGTTGGTGTCCTCCTCGCGGCCCACGACGCGGGCCTCGGCCTTGGGGTCGGAGCAGGGCACCACTTCGACGTCGGGGTTCTTGTCGACGAGGCCGGGCAGGGCGGCGGCGATCGGGTTGTTGTTGTGGATGCAGTCGCCGGCCTTGGCGAAGTCGGGGTCGCGCTTCGCGACGAGGTAGATCACCGTGATCAGGAGTGCCGGGATGAGCACGCCGAGGATCGTGGGCCGCAGGTACACCGGCTTGCCGGGGTCCATCGGCGGGCGGGGCGCGCCGGGCAGCGGCTCCGCCAGCTTGTCGACCTTCAGGCGCTGCGGGATGTTGATCAGCATGATGATCGGGTTGACGATCATCGAGGGGATGCCCCACCAGCCCTGCCAGAGGCTGTCGGAGGTCATCTCGCGGTGGGTGGCGATGCCGCAGCTGCGGCAGAACGGCCCCCGGGTCTTCAGGTACTTCAGGATGATGATGAGGCCCAGGTGCCCGCGGAAGGTCGCGTCCACGGCCGGGACGGATCCGCAGTGCTGGCAGCTGAGCTGCCCCTCGCCGTAGCCGGGCAGGCCCGGACCGGGTGCCGGGGCGTCGGAGGCGGGCTCGGTGGGCGCAGCGCTCTCGGGCAGCTCGGCAGACTGAGTGGAAATGGTGAAATCCCCCGTGACGGTCACGAATATGTGCGTCGGGAAACCTACCGCTGCCGGGGAGCCGGGAGGACCGATTTATTCACCGGCCGACGGAAGGTCGCCGAACCGTGATCACAAACCGGCCGATCGATGCCGAAACCTCCCCGGTCGGGCGTCCGACCGGCCCCTGTCGGCGGCCCCGCGTACGGTCGCCCCATGGATGACCAGCGGGAATCGCACGCGGCCGGAACTCCGGCGCACGGGGCGGCGCACGGGCCGGGCGAGGACGTACGGCAGGCGTGGGGCCGGGTGACGGGGTGGCTGGAGCGGCACGACCCGGCGGTCTTCTCCGCCCTCGGCGGCCCGGGGAGCCGGGAGGGCGTCGACCGGGCCGAACGGCGCATGGGCCTGACGCTGCCGCAGGAGTTGCGGCAGTGGCTCCTGGCGAACGGCATCGACGCCGGCACGCGGCCCGACATGCCCTCGTGCCTGGTGACGCGGGACTGCGCCGTGCCCCTGCCCGGTGGCCACATCCTGCTCGGCCTGACGGACATCCAGCGGGTGTACCTCAGCCGGATGGGCCTGGAGGAGGCGGAACCGTCCGAGGACCCCGACTGCCCGTTCTGGCACCGCGCCTGGGTGCCGGTCGCCGCGGAGCGCGACGGCCTGTACGGGACGTTCGTGGACACGGTCACCGGAACCGTCGGCACGTGGGCGGAGGCGTCCTGCCCCGAGGAGGGCGTGTACGCCTCGCTGTCCGCGTTCTTCCACCATGCCGCGGACTGCCTGGAGGGAGCCCCCACGGAAGCCGGGAAGGGCCCCTCCCGCGAGCCCGACCCCCGGCCGCGGGACGAGCCGATCCGCCGCTGGGCCCACGCCCACGGCTTCCTCGTCAACGACCGCGGACGCGTCCCC
The DNA here is from genome assembly GCF_044757675.1 of Kitasatospora sp. NPDC091257. NCBI lineage: Bacteria > Bacillati > Actinomycetota > Actinomycetes > Kitasatosporales > Streptomycetaceae > Kitasatospora > Kitasatospora sp. NPDC091257. The sequence continues at coordinate 4,983 of NZ_JBIVVI010000080.1, read as the reverse complement.
GCGACCGTCCGCGAGGCCTACGAGGCGTCCCAGCGGTGAGCGGCCCCGCCGCCTCCCTCGCGGCGGCGGGGCCGGGGCGTTCGGCGCGGTGCGGGTGTCAGGCGGGGCGGATGCCCGGGTTGCCGGCCTCGGTGGTGAAGGAGGCGGCGGTGGACAGGGTGCCGCCGGGGCGGGTGATGTGGGAGACCACCCGGTAGTCGGCGCGGGCGCGGTGGCGGTCCAGGGTGAGGACGGTGTAGCCGCGGCGCCCGTCGTAGAACTTCATGTGCGGGTTGGCCGACATGAGGTTGTTCCAGTTGGAGGGCTTCTCCTCGCCGTCGCCGTCGCTGCTGATCGAGGTGCCGACGAACTCCACGCCCACGGTGCGGGAGCCGGGGTCGTCGACGTTGCGCTTGACGTCCAGGGCGTAGGCCACGTGGACGTCGCCGGTGAGCAGCACGAGGTTCTTGACGCCGGAGCGGTCGACGGCCTGCAGGAAGCGCTCGCGGGCGGCCGGGTAGCCGTCCCAGGCGTCCATGGAGAGCTTGGAGCGCTCGGCGGTGGTGTTCTTGCGGCGGGAGAAGACGACCTGCTGGGGCACGACGTTCCAGGTGGCCCTGGAGCGGCGCAGGCCCTCGGCGAACCAGCGTTCCTGGGTGGCGCCCATCAGGGTGCGCCCGGCGGCGTCGGACTCCGGGGTGGGGTACTGCCAGCCGTCGCCGTTGGCCTGGTCGTCGCGGTACTGGCGGGTGTCGAGGATGTCGAACTGGGCGAGCTGGCCGAAGTGGACGCGCCGGTAGAGGGTCAGCTCGGTGCCGTGCGGCTGGGGCATGCGCAGCGGCTGGTTCTCCCAGTAGGCGCGGTAGGCGGCGGCGCGGCGGGCGACGAAGGGGGCCGGGTCCTGGTTCTTCTCCGGGATGCCGGCGGCGTAGTTGTTCTCCACCTCGTGGTCGTCCCAGGTGACGTACCAGGGGTGGGCGGCGTGCGCGGCCTGGAGGTCGGGGTCGTTCTTGTAGAGGGAGTAGCGCAGCCGGTAGTCCTCCAGGGTGGTGGTCTCGTGGTTGAAGTGGGCCGCGAGGGTGCGGTCGGTGTACTTGCGGTCGCCGCCGGCGGCGTCGATGCCGTATTCGTAGATGTAGTCGCCGACGTGGAAGACGGCGTCCAGGTCCTCGTTCGCGAGGTGGCGGTAGGCGGTGAAGTAGCCGTCCTCGTAGGCCTGGCAGGAGACGAGGGCGATGCGGGCGCTGTCGAGCTTCCTGCCGCGCGGCGGGGCGGTGCGGGTGCGGCCGACGGGGCTGGACCAGGAGCCGACGGTGAAGCGGTACCAGTACTCGCGTCCGGCGTCGAGGTCGTCGACGTCGACGTGGAGGGCGTAGTTGAACTCGGCGTGGGCGCGGGCGGTGCCGCGGCGCTCGACGCGGCGGAACTTCTCGTCGCGGGCGATCTCCCAGGCGACCTTGACCGAGCCGGTGGGCGGCAGGCCGGCGCCGGGCTCCAGGGGGCGCGGGGCCAGGCGGGTCCACAGCACGACGGCCTCGGGGGTGGCGTCGCCGGAGGCCACGCCGAGGGTGAAGGGGTTGTCGCCGATGGCGCGCGGGGCGATCTCGTTGTCGGCGGCGTGCGCGGAGGGCAGGTTGACGCCGAAGGCGAGCGCGGCGGCGGCCGAGGTGACGGTCAGGAAGCGGCGCCGGTCCAGGCGGGCGGCGGCCTCGCGCAGCATCCGGTCGGGCGTGGGGTGGTCGGCGGGGCGGGTCATCGGCGTGGTGGCCTTTCGCAGCTCGGGGGTGTGCGAAGGGAATTGGAGTGGACCGCCCCGTACGGCGGGGGTCGGGATCACGGCAGCAGAGTGATCATCTGATGGGAGAGCGGTGAAGGTCCGGCACTTCACCCCGAACCGGACGGAAGGCCGCATTCCGGTTGCGCCCGCCGTGTCCCGACCGGCCCCGACCCGGCCCCGCCGCGCGCCCCGCGCACCCCGGCACCCGCCCGTGCGCCCGGTGGGTGCGGCCCGCGCAATGGGCAGGTCAAGGCGCGCGGGCCGGACGCCTTCGGGTGAGCGGGCCCGGGACGGCCCGTCAGACGACCTCCAGGTTGGCCATCATCCCCATGTCCTCGTGCTCGGCGTTGTGGCAGTGGAAGAGGTAGCGGCCGCGGTAGCCGTCGAAGCGGGTGATGATCTCCGCGGACTCCCCCGGGCGCAGCGAGACGGTGTCCTTGAGGCCGGCGTCGTGGGGCAGCGGGGGCCTGCCGCCGCGGGTGAGGATGCGGAAGCCCACCAGGTGGAGGTGGACGGGGTGGTGGACGTCGGCGATCAGGCGCCAGATCTCGGTGTCGCCGAGGGGGACGGTGACGTCGGTGCGGGCGGGGTCGAAGGGGCGGCCGCCGATCAGCCAGCCGTGGCCGCCGTTCATGCGGCCGGCGCGGAAGGCGAAGTCGCGGGTGCGCACGGCGTCCTGGCGGTGCCAGTCGGGCAGGTCGGTCGACAGGACGGGTGGGATGCGGCTGTCGTCGGCGGCGGGGCGGCGGGTGATGCGGAAGGCCATGATGTCGCGGGTGCGGCCGGTGCCGAGGCGGTTGACGAGGCGGACCAGGGAGCCGACGGGGGCGGCGGCGAAGTCGACGACGAGGTCGTGGCGTTCGGCGGGGGCCAGGGGCAGGGAGTGGTGGGTGACGGGGGTGGCGAGCAGGCCCTGGTCGGCGCCGATCTGGACGAGGTCGAGGCGGCGGCCGTCCTCGGTGCGGGCCTCGATCTCGTAGTGGCGGGCGTTGGAGGCGTTGAGCAGGCGCAGGTCTTGTCGGGGTGCGAGCGGGAGAGGTCGACCAGCACCTCGTCCTCGTCGAGCAGTTCCCGGTACCGGGTGTGGATCTCGTCCAGCAGCTCCGGCGCCTCGGCCTGGAGCATCGGGGCGAAGCTGGAGTGGGTGAGCGCCTCGCGCACGGCGTGGCAGTCGCCGACGACGGCGAGGAAGTCGCCGCGCGCGATCGCGGCGGCGTCCGGCGCGGCGAGCATCACGTCCGGGTTGCACAGCGCGGGCGGGGTGTCCGGGTGGCGGGCGAGGAGCTCCTCCAGCCGGGCCCGGTCGACGACGCTCTCGGGCCGGCCGTCCTCGGCGCCGTCCAGCAGCAGGGCGACGACCTCGCGGTCGAGCGCCTCGATCTCCCGGTCCACCTCCTCGCACTGCGCGGCGAGGCGCGGCTTGTCGGCGAAGAAGGCGGCGTAGAAGTCCGGCAGCGGTACGGGCGTGCCGAGGCCGAAGCGCCGTGCCGTCCAGTGCCGCAGGACCTCCAGTTCGCGGCGGATCCGCAGCCGGGGGACGAGCAGGGTCAGGTCGTAGACCGCGGACAGCTCGCGGCCGATCAGCCCGGTGACGTCCGGGCCGAGGACGACGTCCTCGACCGGGCTGTACGCCTCCTCGTAGAGGATGCTCCGGTCGGCGTAGTGCCGGCCCTCGGAGCGGTTGGCCGCCGACCCGGTGACCTCCTCGAAGGCCTCCTTGAGCTCGCCGAGCAGGGCCGCGCGCCGCGCCGTCGGGCCCTCGGCGAAGCGGCGCAGCCCGTCCTCGAAGCGGCGCACCACGGCGAGGTCGGGGGAGTCCTCGGCGAGGTGCCCGGCGAGCGAGCGCAGCACGTCGGTGGACCCGATCGGGATCTCCCAGCGTCCGATCAGCCAGTCCTGGTCGACGAGTTCGGCGAGCACGTGGTCGAAGTCGAGGTCGGCCGGGCGGTCCGGGCGTTCGGCCCAGGCGGCGCGCAGCCGCGCCACCGTGCGTTCCCCGTCGCAGTGCTCCCAGAGCCAGGAGCGGTGGGTGTCGAAGGTGTCGGACTTCACCGCGACGAAGCGCCAGCCGTCCGGCATGCCGGTGGTGGACTCGAACGCGTACAGCCGGACCAGGGGGCCGTCGGCGAAGGCGAGCGGGCGCCGGCGGGGGCGCACCGTCTCGAAGGCCTCCGGCCGGGCGCTGAAGACCTCGGCCATCGCCTCGCCCGCCCAGTGGCTGAGCAGGGCGATCCGGCGCAGCGGGCCGGTGGACCAGGTGATGCCGGTGGCGGCGGTGCCCTCGGGGGCCGCCCGGGCGACGGCGAGGGGGCCGAAGTGCGAGTGGGTCTCGTTCTTGGTGGTGACCCGCTGGAGGTACATGGCGAGCAGGTCGGTCATCCGCTTGACGTGTCCGTCCGACCCGGTGCCGCCGGCGGCGATCCAGGCGGTGAACTCTTCGAAGCGGGCGTCGTTGGACAGCAGCAGGACCTGCTGGAGGGAGGGCTCGCGGAACAGGTCCACGACGGTCCGGCGGGCCCGGGCGAGGGCGGCGCCGTGCTCCTGTTCGAAGGCCTTCCAGTGGCCGTCCAGGGTCTGCACCGCGTCCTGGTAGCGCTTGGCCGAGTCCAGGGCGGCGGGGCCGAGTTCGGCTTCGAGCCGGGCGAGGTCGGCGGGCGGGAAGGGGCGGAGCATGCCGACGCCGGAGGCGAGGTCGCCCCGGGTGCCGGCCTGTTCCGCGCGCAGGGCGGCCTTCAACTCCCGCCCCAGTTCGACGGCTTCGTCCCGCAGGGCGAGGACGGTGTCGGCGGCCCGGGCGGTCGGACGGTCGACGACGCGGTCCAGTAGCGAGAGCGGGTAGCCCGCGTGGCGCAGCATCGCGACCGGGGCGAGCGACCACCCCCGGCCGCCGTCCTGCGTGGGTTGCACGGTGTCGGGGCGCTGCCTTGGCTCGTCCATGATCGTCCCCTCATGGCTGACTTGATCACGACAGTTCGTGACCATACCCAGACGTCGAGAGGTCTTTCAATAACGATGTGGTCAACCCGTCGGGTTCCGGCCGGAACTGACCGGTCGACAGCCGAAACTCCGAGGTCGTGCAGCAGGGTCGGGCCATTGGGATGGCCTCGGTGGGGCGCATTCGTCCGGAAATTGACGACAGGTCAGGTGTCGGGTCGGTCGTGGCACGAGCCGTCGGGGCCGGACGCGCCGGAGGGGCGCCCCGGGCGGGGCGCCCCTCCGGGTGGGTC
>NZ_JBIVVI010000079.1:0-14050 GCF_044757675.1 Kitasatospora sp. NPDC091257 | reverse complement strand
GGGGACCCGCCCGGCCTGCCCGGGGGATCCGTCCGAGCGGGCTCAGGGCCCGTCCGAGCCGCCCGGATCCATCGCCGCGAGCCGGGCGATCTGCCGGTGGCTCAGCTCGACCGTGCGGTTCATGTGCCGTAGCAGGAAGTCGAGTTCGACCTCGGTGTCCTCGGCGAAGGCGGCCACCCAGTCGGTGGACAGCTCGCGCCACACCGCCCCGTAGCGCTCCAGCGCCTCGGGGCGGACCGCGACCAGCACCCGCCGCCGGTCCGCCTCGTCGCGCTGCCGGGTGACCAGCCCGGCCTTCTCCAGCCGGTCGACCAGCCGGGTGGCCGAGCCGCTGGTGAGCCCGGTGAGGTCGGCGATCCGGCCGGTGGTGACCGGCCCGTCCTCCAGGGTGAGCAGGTTGAGGCACTGGACGTCGGTCGGGTGCATGCCCAGGTGGTCGGCGACGGCCTGGTTGAACAGCACGTACGAGGCCAGGTAGCGGCGCGAGACCGGCCACAGTCGGGCCATCAGCTCGTCGCGGGACATCGTCATGGGGGAAGGGTAACCGGCCGCCCGATAATTGTTTGCGTCGCGCAGAGACGGCGCCCTATGTTGTCTGCATGACGCAGATAATCGAGCCTTCGCCTCCCGTCGCCGCCACGCCTCCCGTCGCCGTCACCGGAGCCACCGGAGCCCAGGGCGGTGCCACCGCCCGCGCCCTGCTGCGCGCCGGCCGCCCCGTCCGCGCCCTCACCCGCGAGCCCGGCTCGCCCGCCGCCGCCGAACTCGCCGCCCTCGGCGCCGACGTGGTCCGCGCCGACTTCGACGACCCGGCCTCGCTCGCCGCGGCACTCGACGGCGCCGGCGCGCTGTTCGCGATGTCCACCCCGTTCGGCACCGACCCCGACGCCGAAGTCCGCCAGGCCACCGCCCTGCTGGACGCCGCCCGGGCCGCTGGAAGCGTCCGGCACGTCGTCTACACCTCCGCCACCAACGCCGACCGCTCCACCGGCATCCCGCACTTCGACAGCAAGTACCGGGTCGAGCGGCACCTGGCCGGCCTCGGCCTGCCGTGGACCGTCCTCGGCCCGGCCGCCTTCATGGACAACTACGCCAACGACTGGACCCTCCAGTCCCTCCGCGACGGCGTCTTCCACCTCCCCATGCCGCCCGGCGTCCCGCTCCCCGTGATCGCCGCCGACACCATCGGCGCCTTCGCCGCCCACGTCCTCGCCCGGCCCGCCGTCTACGCGGGCCGCCGCATCGACATCGCCTCCCAGTGGCGCACCGGCGAGCAGATCGCCGCCGCGATCACTGCGGCGAGCGGCCGGCCGATCCGCTGCGTGGAGGTGCCGCTCTCGGTCGTGGCGGGGTACTCCGAGGACCTCGCCACGATGTTCCGCTACTTCCAGGAGCCCGGCCTCACCATCGACACCGGAGCGCTGCACGCCGAGCACCCCGAGATCGACTGGCAGCCGCTGGAGACGTGGGCGGCGGCCCGCACCTGGGACCTCTGAGGGGATTCAAGTGCCGGAGGTGAGGTGCGCGACCGCCCCGAGCCCGGCTCGGGCGGCCTCGCGGACCTCGGGATCGGCAAGAGCACGTCGGAGGGCCTCGCCGGTCTCCGGGCTGCTGGGCCACTGCCAGGCGAGCATGGTCAGTGCTCGGCCGCGCACCTCCGGGCTGGGATCGTCGGCCGCCCTGCGCCGGATGACGTCCTCTGCGGATCCGGGGACGAGCACCGCGTAGCAACTGAGTGCCGTGCCGCGAACCGTGTGAGCGGGATCCTTCTCGATGCGATCCAGGAGCAGGAGAGCCGTCTCGTCCCGTGAGCCCCGGTATTCGGACAGCGCTTCCAGTGCCGATCCCCGCGCCCGTCCAGGTTCTGCATCGACGGCCGCGCGGGTGAGCGACGAAACGATCCCGGGGTCGTCGGGGTTCTCGGCGGCGAGGTTCGACAGAGCGCGAACGCGAACGACGGCGTCAGGATCGTGACCGGCACGCTCGCGCAGCAGCATCAGGACGGCCGGGGTCTTGGCCCACCGGGTCGCCAGCTCGTGAACCGCCGCGTAGCGGATGCGGCTGTCCGAGTCGTTGACGGCACGGTCGAGCAACGTGGCGAAGACCTCGGGATGCGAGGGCCACACCCGCGCGAGTCGCTGGAGGGCGGTGGCACGGAGGATCACCGACTCGTGTGCGACGGCGTTCAGCATCGGGGTGTGGTCGTCGGGGTCGGCCGACAGGCGCGTCAACAGCGTATTGAGCGCCTGGACGACTTCCGCTGTCCGGTCGTCGTCGGCATCGGGCCCGACGACGGACGGAAGGGGGACCCGCGGATGATCGGGCCAGCGCTCCGCCAGTTCGGCCAGCGCGGCGGCGCTCGCCCGGTCGTGGCCGGATCGGACGGCGAGGTCGCACAAGGCGGCCACGATACCCGGATGGGCGCTCCAGCGCCGGGCCAGGCCGGCCACGGCGAACTCCCTGGTGGCCGGGGACCCGAACGTGGCGAGGGCCCGCGTGGTCCGGAAGTCGGTGTGGAGGGTCGTGGCCGCGATCGTCGCCGTACCGGCTCCGGCGAGGAACTGTCCCCGGAGATGGAACCACCGGAGGTAGTGATCGCGCCCGGTCCAACCTGGCACGGAACACAGCGCGGAGAGCGCGGTCATCAGCTGATCGCTGTGGAGGACGGCGTAGTCGTAGTACGTGACGAAGGCGCTGATGAGACGGTCGACGGCCCGGTCGCTCTGCGCGTGCAGCAGTCCGATCTTCCGAACCTCGGCCAGGGACCGGAAGGCCAGGACCAGTGACGGCTCGTCCCCCCGGTCCAGCAGTCGGTCGACCACCCTCCCCGCATCCGTCTCGCTCAACTGGTTGACCACCAGCAGCAGCACCTCGTGCCACGCCGGGTCGTCCGTCCTCCGCTCGAAGACCTCCTCGATCAGCTCCTCCGGCGACCACGCCCGTCCCACCGTGTAGCGGTGGACGATGTCCGCCGCCGCGAGGTACTCCAGGAACGCCCGGTGGACGAATCCGTAGACCTCGCCGCCGTACCGGGCCAGGATGAAGTTGCGCTCCCGCAGCTGGTCGCGCAGCGCGCGGGCGGCGGCGAGGCACTGGTGGGGCGGGAGGCCGAACTGGGTGAAGTAGTCGCGGAACACCTCCTCCAGCTCCTCCGCGTGGATGTGGTTCCCGGCGATGCCACCCGTTCCCTCCTGCATGCGGCGGGCGAGCAGCCGGAGCAGTTCCAGGCGTTCGCGGTCGTCGAGGAGGCCGAGGGCCTCGGCGGCGCCGGGCTTCAGGGGGATGCTGAGGTGCTTGGTGTCGCGGTCCCAGTGGGCGACCAGGACCCGTACCGCGTGCTCGTAGACGCCCTGGCGGTCGCGGGGCAGGGTCTGACGCCGGCCGATGATGGTCAGGATGGTCAACAGCAAGGGGTTGCCCGCGAGTTCCCGGATGGGGCGGGACGCCTCGACGGCACTGGTGATGCGGTCGAACAGCCGACCGGCCAGCTCGGCATCCGCCGGGCAGGCGATGGCGTACCAGCGGCGGGCGAAGTAGGCGATCCGCTCCGGATCGAGGTCCTGGAGCATGAAGTGGGTAAACCCGGCGCCGCCGAGGGCGCTGCGCTGGTAACCGATGACGCGCGAGGTGACAACCACGCGCGCCCGGTCGTAGCGGGCGGCGAAGGCGGCGATGCGTTCGGCGGCGGCGGCGCGCACGCCCGGGTCGAAGAGTTCGTCCAGGCCGTCGAAGACGACCACGACCCGCCCCTCGGTGAGGAGTTGGCGCAGCTCGGGGCCGGGGAGGGACATTCCGGCGACGGTGTGGCGGTGGTCGAGGAAGTCCTCGAACGTGCGCTCGCGCCACTGCCCCTCGGCGTACTGGCGCAGCTCGACCACCAGTGGCACCAGGCCGCCCAGCGGGGCGAGCGGACCGTCGACGTCCTGCACCAGCGTGAGGGCCAGGTACCGGGCGAGCGTGGACTTCCCCGCCCCTGGGTCGCCGAGCAGGACCACCCGTTCGCCGCGCGGCCCGGCGAGGACGGAGAGCACGTCCTCCGTCGGCCGGTTCAGGTACTCGTTGCGCAGCCGTTCGAGGGCAGATTGCCCGAGGTTGCCCGGCAGTTCCTCCGCCGTGAACTCGCCACTCGTGAGCAGTCGGTGGACCAGCTCTCGTGGCAGCTCCACCGGTGGCGGGTTCTCCCGCACCTGCGGGGTGACGAACACCTCCCGCAGCTCGACCGCCGGGTGCTCGCCCTGCTCGGAGAGCGGGGTGAGCACCTCCAGGTCGAGCCGCCCGTACGTCTCCCGCACCCGCCGGGCGTACGCGGCGCGGGCGGCGGCCATGGACCCGGCGGTGACCTCTGGCTCAACGGCCTTGGTCAGGTTGACCGTTCCGGCCTGGATCACGTCACCGTTGACCGTTCCGGTGACCTCATTGGCCACCGAGATCTCTGGAGCGCTACCCACCCCGCCTAGGCTAGCCGCTCCACGAACTTGCGCTGCCACGGCGTTTCGACGGCGTGCCGGCTGTAGTGCTCCCGCACGTACGGCACGGCCTCGGCGGCCGGGACGCCGTCCAGGACGGCGATGCAGGCGAGGGCGGTGCCCGTGCGTCCTCGCCCGCCGGCGCAGGCGAGTTCGACGCGTTCGGTGGCGGCGCGCTCCCAGGCCTCGCGGAAGGCGTCGGCGGCGTCCGCGCGGTCGGCGGGGAGGCGGAAGTCGGGCCAGCGCACCCAGCGGCTCGGCCAGTCGACGTGCGGCGGGCGGCCCAACAGGTAGAGGCCGAAGTCCGGTCGGGGGCCGGGCGGCAGGGGGCGGCTGAGGCCGCGGCCGCGCAGGAGGCGACCGGAGGGCAGGCGCAGGATGCCGGGGACGGCCGGGTCCCAGGTGGTGGGGTCGGTCACGAGGGTCTTCTTTCGGGGGGAGGGAGTTCAGGACGCCGCGTGCAGCCCGACCGGCCCGCGCGGCAGTCCGGCGCGGTGGGCCAGGGCGGCGGCCTCGCCGCGCGAGGACACGTCGAGCTTGGCGAGGATGTTGGCGACGTGGAACTTCACCGTCGACTCGCTGATCCGCAGCGTCGCCGCGATGTCCCGGTTGCGGCGGCCGCGCGCCAACTGGTCGAGGACCTCCCGTTCGCGCGGCTGGAGGCCGTCCAGCGGGTCGGTGACGAGGGCGGGTTCGGGCAGGGCCAGCGGGAGGTCGACGGTCACCGTGGTGCCCCAGCCGGGGACCGCCTCGACGCCGTGGTGTCCGCCGAGGGCGGTGATGCGGTCGGCGGTGCGGTGGACGGTGAGGGCGTCGGCGGTCAGGGCGCCGAGGCCGTCGCCGCGCACCACGGCGCGCAGCAGGCCGTCGGCCGTGAGCTGCCAGCTGACGTGCAGCCGGGTCGGCTTCTCCTGTTCCAGCATCAGCAGCACGGCCACCCGGACGGCGTCGCGGGCGGTGTGCGCGGCGTCCGCCGGGATGGAGCGGCCGGCCTCCGCCGGGGGCGCGGCGTCGAGGTGGACCCGGGTGTGGCGCAGCAGTGGGCGCAGCTCGCGCACCAGGCGGGCGAAGGCGGCGTCGGCGGGCTGCTCGCTGAGCGTGCGGTCGAGTTCGGCGCCCTGGCGCAGGTCGAGCAGGGCGGTGACGGCCAGCTCGGTGGCGGTGCGGCGGGCCGTGGCGTCGTCCAGGCCGGGTGCGCGCAGCGGCGCCAGGATCGCGGTGAGCGCGGCGCTGTGGGTGCCGGTGAACTCGGCGATGGCGCGGGCCCGGGCGTTGGCGGAGGCACGGGAGGCGGCCGTCTGGGTGGGGGCGGCGTCGGTGGCGCGGTGGTCGGAGTGGGCGACCACCAGATCCCACAGCTGTTGCAGGACGGCGAGTGCCCCGGGTGCGACGGGTCCGGTGCCCGCCCGGACGAGGACCAGCACGGCGCCGCTGTCGTCGGCCGGCGTGGTGGCCACGACCACCACCGGCCGGGTCCGTCCGGCGAGTTCGGCCTCGCCCTGCCAGGGCCGGCCGGCCGAGGTGGTCGCGGCCGCGCGTTCGGCCAGCCGGGACAGGTCCCGCGTACTGATGGCCGCGGTGAGCTCGGGCGGGCCGTAGCCGTGCGTGGGGTTGAACGTGCAGACGCCGCTGAGCTGCGCGAGCGCGGTATGCGGGACGAGGGTGTCGAGCACCTCGGACAGGCGGGGGAGGATGTCCGGCCGGGGAGCGCGCAGCACCTCGACGGCCCGGGCCAGCGCGTCCTCGGGGCGGCCCCAGTGCCGCCGCCAGGGCTCGTCCGTGCCGGCGGTGTCCGCCGCGCCGTTCATGTCGTCCATGCGGTCCAGCCTAGTTCGGGTGCCGCCGTCGTGGCCTGGCCGTTCGGACAGGTCGAACCGTCCGAAGGGCCGGGCGGGCCCGCGCCGTTCCGGGCACAGGATGGAAGTCGTCGGAAGCGACCGGCTCCACAGGCCGGCTCCACAGGCCGGCTCCACAGGCCGGCTCCACAGGCCGGTTCCACAGGCCGGCTCCGCCGACGACTCCGTCGGCGAAGCCGCCGGCAACGCCACTGAAACCTAAGGACCTTCCATGACCAAGGCGATCGCCTTCTCCGAGTTCGGCGGCGCGGACGTGCTGCGCCCGATCGACATCGAGCTGCCCGCGCCCGGGCCCGGCCAGGTGCGGGTCGCGGTCCGCGCCGTGGGCGTCAACCCGGTGGACCGCAGGCTGCGCACCGGCGAGCTGGCCGGGCTCTTCCCGGTCGTCTTCCCCTATGTGCCCGGTGTCGAGGTGTCCGGCGTGGTCGAGGCCGTCGGCGCCGGGGTGAGCGGCTTCGCGCCCGGCGACGAGGTGTTCGGCAGCATGATGGGCGGCGCGTACGCGGAGCACGCGCTGGTGGACGCGGCGGTGCTGGCCCACAAGCCCGCGGGGCTGGGCTGGGAGGAGGCCGCCGCGATCCCGACGGCGGCCGAGACCTCCGAGCGGGTCCTCGACCTGCTGGGCGTGCGGTCGGGCGAGACGCTGCTGGTGCACGGCGCGGCCGGCGGGGTCGGCACCGTGCTGCTCCAGTTCGCCCGGGCGCGCGGGATCACCGTGGTCGGCACCGCGAGCGAGGCGAACCACGACCACCTGCGCGAGCTCGGCGCGATCCCGGTGGCGTACGGCGAGGGCCTGGCCGAGCGGGTGCGGGCCGCCGCGCCCGGCGGGGTGGACCGGGCGCTGGACGCGGCCGGGCGGGGCGGGGTGCTGCCGCTGTCGATCGAGCTGACGGGCAGCGCGGACCGGGTGCTGACGATCGCCGACGTCGTGGGGGCGCAGGAGCACGGCGTCCGGTTCAACGGCGGCGTCGAGGGCGTGGAGTCCCACCACCGGCGCGCGTTCGCGGCCGCGCTCGCCCTGCACGAGGCGGGCACCCTGCGGCTGCCGCTGCACCGGGTGTTCCCGCTGGCGGAGGCGGCCGAGGCACAGCGGGTCAGCGAGGCCGGGCACCTGCGCGGAAAGATCGTGCTGACGGTCCGGTAGCCGTTCATCGCCCGTCCTGTACCCGTCTGCCCGTTTTACCTCCGTTTTGCATTGAGCTCGCCATTTTCGTACGGTTTCATCCGTTCGGAGTAATTCGGCAGGCGGACGCGCCGTGAACACGGCGCTGAGCCGTCCGGCCGACATGCGGTCCCTCGAACGGTCGACCAGGGTTGGCCGGACGTGGGCGGCACCGGACCGCCTGCCCTGACGGTCAGGAGGACCAGGCGCATGGGCGGAACGGACAGGCGGGCGGTGATCGGCGAGTTCGTCGGGACCCTGCTGCTGGTGTTGCTGGCGGTGGGTGCGGCGGTGCTCGCGGGGGAGGCGATCGGTCCGGTGGGCATCGCGTTCGCCTTCGGCTTCGTGCTGTTGGCGCTCGCGTACGCGCTCGGCCCGATCTCCGGCTGCCACGTCAACCCGGCGGTGACGCTCGGTTTCCTGCTGGCGCGCCGGATCGACGGCCGCACGGCGGTGTCGTACTGGGTGGCGCAGGTGCTCGGCGGCATCGCGGGCGCGGCGCTCGTCCTGCTGCTGGCGAAGCAGATACCGGGGCTGGAGACCCACGGCAAGCTCGGCACCAACGGCTGGGGCGACCGCTCCCAGGTGCACATCAACGCCGGCGGCGCGTTCCTGACCGAGGTCGTCCTCACCTTCCTGCTGGTCTACGTCGTCCTGGCGGTCACCCACCGGCTGGCCGCGGTCGGCTTCGACGGGCTGCCGATCGGCGTCGCGCTGGTGGTCGTCCACCTGGTCGGCATCCCGCTCACCGGCACCTCGGTCAACCCGGCGCGCAGCCTCGGCCCGGCGCTGTTCGCGGGCGGCGGGGCGCTGTCGCAGCTGTGGCTGTTCCTGCTCGCTCCGCTGGTCGGCGGCGCGCTGGCGGCGGGCGTGCACCTGCTGACCCACCCGCAGCCCAACCTGCCGGTGGCGCAGGCCCTGGCCACCGACGCGCGGGTGTAGGTCCCGCAGTCGAGCCGGCTTGGCGGCCGGGACCGTACCGACGGTCCCGGCCGCCGCCGTTCCGGTTCTCCGCCGGCCTCGTCCTCGTGCTCCCTCCGTGTCGCTCTGGGGCCTCTTCGCGGTCCTTTCGCGGTCCCTTCATGCTCCCTTCGCGCCGCTTCGCGTCGTCCTGTGGCCGCTCCGGGGCCGTTCCGGGGCCGCTCTGGGGCCGCTTTGGGGCCGCTTTGGGACCGCTCTGGGACCGCTTTTGCGCCGCCGACCGTCCGGATCCGGCGTACCGGCCGAAGAGCCCCGGCGCCCGCCCGTCGGCTGGGTAGAGTCCCGCCATGGTGACTGTGAACGCGGAGAGCCCGGCGGGCGGGCGGCTGGCCGGCCGCTCCTGTGTGGTGACGGGTGCGGCCAACGGCATCGGGAGGGCGGTCGCCGAACGCTTCGCCCGGGAGGGCGCGTCGGTGGTCGCCACCGATGTGGACACGGCCGGGCTGGACCGGCTGGCCGAACGATTCCCCGGCGCCGTCAGCACGGTGGTCGGCGACGTGGCCCGGGACGAGGACGCCCGCCGGATGGTGGCCGCCGCCGTCGAGCGGCACGGGCGACTGGACGTCCTGGTGGCCAACGCCGGGATCATCCCCCTGATGGAGATCACCGAGGCCACCGCCGAGGACTGGGACCACGTGATGGCGGTGGACGGTCGCGGCATGTTCCTCACCTGCAAGTACGCGATCGAGGCGATGACCGCCCAGGACCGGCCCGGCGGCTCGATCGTCTGCCTGTCCTCCATCTCCGGCGAGGCCGGTCAGCGAGGCCAGGCGGTGTACGGGCCCGCCAAGTTCGTCGCCTCCGGCCTCACCAAACACCTCGCCGTGGAATGGGCCGACCGCGGCATCCGGGTCAACGCCGTCGCCCCCGGCACCATCACCACCGCGCGCGTCGCCCGGCTGTACGACGAGCCCGGTGGCCCGGAGTACCTCGCGGCGATCGAGAAGCGGCACCCGATGGGGCGGCTCGGGGACCCGGCCGAGGTCGCGGCGGCCGTCCTCTTCCTCGCCTCCGACGACGCGTCCTTCGTCACCGGGGTCGTGCTGCCGGTGGACGGCGGGTACCTGGCGCAGTAGGGCCGCCGCCGGGCGCCCGGCTCCCGGCGAGCAGCTCGACCAGGACGGACACTCCGTCCGCCCCGTGCCCGGCGCCGACCGCCGTCCGGGTGAGGGCGAGCGCCGCGTCCAGCACGGACGTGTCCAGGCCACGCGCCCGGGCGGTGTGCGCGACGTGCGCCAGACCGGCCTCGGCGGAGGCGAGACTGCTGCGGTCGCCCGGATGCCTGCGCTCGTCCGCGCGCTGCGCGTAGCCGTCGATCAGCGGCGGCAGCAGGCGTGGCAGGCCCTGGGCGTACGGGGCGAGTTCGGCTCCGCCGATGCCCTCGGCGCGGGCCAGCGCCAGGGCGTGCAGGTAGCCGTGCACGGTGGTCCAGAACAGGTCGAGCAGGGCGGCGTCGAAGGCGCTCGCCCGCCCCGGGTCCGCGCCCACGTGGCGTACGGTGCCGCCCAGCGCCCGCAGTGCGGCCTCGTGGGCGGCGAAGGCCTCGGCGTCGCCGCTCAGCAGGACGGTGCCCTCCGGGCGGCCGACGGTCGGGGTGGGGGTGAGGACCGCGGCGTCCAGGAGGCGGAAGCCCCGGGCCTCGGCGTCGGCGGCGTTCGCCCGCGCGTCGTCCGGGGAGACCGAGGTGGCGTTGACGACGGTCCGGCCGCGCAGCGCCGTTCCGGCCGCCTCCAGCACGCTCCGGGCGGCCGGCTGGTCGCGGACGCAGAGCAGCGCGAGCGGGGCGTCCGCCACCGCCTCGGCGGCGCTCGCGGCCGACCGCGCGCCGAGGGCGAGCGGCTCGGCGTCCCGGCCCGGCGTGCGGTTCCACACGGTGACCGGATGTCCGGCGGCCCGCAGCGCCCCGGCGAGCGCCCGGCCCATCGGGCCCAGTCCCAGCACGGCAACGGCGGGTCGGGCAGGGGTGGTTGAGGAAGATCGTTCGTTCGTCACGGCGGCTACGCTAGAGCTTCACGCCGACGGCAGAGTCAAGGCGCAGAGGCACGGTGGAACGTCGCGGCGGACGGCGCGGACGCTCCGCCGAGGAGGTGTCCGCGATGCGGATCGGAGAACTCGCCCGGCGCGCCGGCGTCACCCCGCGCGCCCTGCGCTACTACGAGGAACAGGGGCTGCTCGCCCCCGAGCGCCGCCCCAGCGGCTACCGCGAGTACGACGAGCGGGACGTGGACACCGTCCGGGGCATCCGCACCCTCCTCGCGGCCGGGCTCAACAGCACCGTGATCGCCGAGATCCTCCACGGCCTGCCGCTTCCCGGGCAGCGACCGCCCGGCCCGACCTGCCCCGAGTTGCTCGCCGGCCTGGCTCGGGAGCGCGCCAGGATCACCCGGCAGATGGACGAACTCGACCGGGCCCGGGGCCTGTTGGACGCCATCATGGGTGCTCGGGCGCCGGGCGAGGCGATCCGGTCCGGCCGGATCGGGGCGGCGGAGCGGACGCCGGGCGCGGATGCTTCCCCCTCGGATGCGTCCCCCGCGGGCGCGACCGCCGCGGGTGCGACCGCCGTGGGTGCGACCGCCGTGGGTGCGTCCCCCGCGGGTGCGTCCCCCGCGGGTGCGACCGCCGCGGGCGCTGCCGCCGCCGGGGACCGTCGCCCGCGGTCGGCGGCACGGAAACTCGATGGCGCGCGCTCCCGGGCCGTGCTGGAGTGAGCGGATGGATCATGACGAGGTGCTCGCCCTGTTCGACGACCGGCTCCGGCGCAACGCGCCGCCCGACCCCGGCTGTCGCGTCGAACGCGACGGTGCGGTGATCCGGCAGGTGGGCCCGGAGCACAGCTGGAACGGCGTGGTCTGGTCCGGCCTGGACGAGGCCGGCGCGGACGCGGCGATCGCCGCGCAGGTGCGCCACTTCGCCGGACTGGGCCTGGAGTTCGAGTGGAAGGCCTACTCCCACGACCGCCCCGCCGACCTCGGCGCCAGGCTGCTGGCGGCCGGCTTCACCCCGGAGCCGGACGAGGCGCTGATGCTCGCCCGGATCGCGGACCTGCCCACCGACGCCGCCCTTCCCGAGGGGGTCCGGCTACTCCCGGTGACCGACCCGGCGGGGGTGGACCTGCTGATGGAGGCCCACGAACAGGCTTTCGGCTCCGAGCACCCCGGGCTGCGCGCGCGGTTGCTCGACCACCTGCGGCACGGCACCCCGACGGTCAGCATGGTCGTCGCGATGGCCGGCGACCGCCCGGTCAGCGGCGCCCGGATGGAGCTGGTCCCGGGCACCGGGTTCGCCGGCCTCTGGGGCGGCGGCACCGCACCGGACTGGCGCGGCCGGGGCATCTACCGGGCCCTCATCGCCCACCGGGCCCGGCTCGCGGCCGAACTCGGCTACCAGTACCTCCAGGTCGACGCGAGCGACCAGAGCCGGCCCATCCTCCACCACCTGCTCCTTGACCTTGATCCGGCCCCCCGCGATCCAGCCGGCGAGCTCGGCGGCGGCCTCCGGGTACCGGCGGGCGTAGTCGAACACCACGAAGCCCTCCATCCGGGCCCGCCGCACCAGCAGGGACAGGTAGTTGGACGGGCCCTGCACGGCGCCCTCGTTGTTGTACTGGCTGATGGCGCCGCAGACCACCACCCGGGCGTGCATCGCCAGGCGGGTCAGCGCGGCGTCCAGGACGGGGCCGCCGACGTTGTCGAAGTAGACGTCGATGCCGTCCGGGGCGTGGGTGCGCAGGGCCTTGCGGACGTCCTCGGCGCGGTAGTCGATCGCGGCGTCGAAGCCCAGCTCGCCGGTGAGCAGCGCGCACTTCTCCGGGCCGCCGGCGATGCCCACCACCCGGCAGCCCTTCAGCTTGGCGATCTGGCCGACCAGGCTGCCGACCGCCCCGGCGGCGCCGGAGACGACGACGGTCTCGCCCTCCTTCAGCGCCCCGACCTCCAGCAGCCCGAAGTACGCCGTCATCCCGGGGATCCCGAGGGCGCCCAGGTACGTCGACAGCGGCGCGAGCGCGGGATCGACCGTGAGCGCGCCCTTCCCGTCCGAGACCGCGTACTCCTGCACCCCGAAGGCCCCGACCACGTGGTCCCCGACCCGGAACCCCGGGTGGTTCGACGCCACGACCTCCACCACCGAGCCGGCCCGCATCACCTCGCCCAGTCCCACCGGCGGCAGGTACGACGGCCGGTCGTCCAGCCATCCCCGCATCGCCGGATCCAGCGACACGTACCGCGTCCGCCCGAGGAACTCGCCCTCGCCCGGCTCCGGCACCGCCTCCTCCCCGTGCGTCCAGTCCTCCGGACGCACCTCCCCGAGCGGCCGGCTGGCAAGGCGGATCTGACGGTTGACTCCGGTGGCTCCGGCCATGACGTCTCCTGGGCGCTCGGGCTCGACGGCTGAACGCGCCCGATTCTAAGCAAGCGCTTGTTCAATTGGCCAGAGCGGGACATCGCTGGAGAGCGACCAGGCTTCGCCCCGTGGAGACCGAGATCATCGAGGGGGCCACCGTCCCGGTGACGCACTCCTGGGCGCACCAGAGCACCGTCGACCTGCTCCGGCAGCAGCTCGCCCCGGTCCTGCGGCCGAGCGGCCTGTGCTCCGGTTCCGGCGATCTGGCCCTGCCGGGCACGGCGGACCGCTACGTGCCCGACCTGGCCGTCGTGCCGACCGAACTGGCCGGATACGACGGGGCGTTGACGCCCGACCGGACGCTGCTGGTGGTCGAGGCGACCGAGCCTTCCAGCGCCGACACCGACCGGACGGTGAAGCGCCGGCGCTACGCCCAGTTCGGTGCGCCGCTCTACCTCCTGGTGGACCGGCAGGAGCGGGCCTGCACGCTGTTCTCCCAACCCGGCGCGCTCGGCTGGACCCGGGTCGAGGGGCCGCACCCGTTCGGGGTGCCGGTGCGACTGCCCGAGCCATTCGAACTCGACCTCGACACCAGCGAGTTCTGAGTCAGTACCGGCCCGCGAGGTGGCCGTAGCCGCCGGCCGTCCAGACGATGCGGCGGAACTCCGGGAGGCTGAGGGCGGCCGTCGGCACGCCGGTGGGCACGCCGGTGGTGGGCGGGAAGTGGGCGGTGCCGCAGCGGGCGCAGTACCAGGCCTGGGCCCAGAGGTGTTCGGCCCGGGGCCGGCCGGCGAGTTCGCGGTCGGCGGAGGCGCGGAGCGCGGCCGCGGTGACGAGAAGGACGGTTCCGGCGATGACGGCGACCACCGGGATCACCACGGGGATCTCGAAGGCGTGGTGGTCCCGGACCGGCGCGGCGAAGGCGGGCGCGTCGTCGTCGAACTGCCGGGCGAAGTTCCCGGCGAAGAAGGTGAAGAAGGCGATCACGAGGGCGACGGCGCCCAGCACCGTCGCCGCGCGGCCGGGTGGCTGGTCCCGGATCGGGACGGGTGCCAGGGCGCGGGCGAGGTCGGAGACGACCTCGCGGGTCCGGTGGTCGCCGCTCCCCTGCGAGGGCCGGGTGGTGACCCGCGTCCTCCCCGCGTGGCACACGGCCGGGACGCCGCGGACCTGGTCGGTGAGCCCGCAGTTCGGACAGGGGTGCAGGGCGGGCGGCGGCGGTACGGGTGCGGCGTGGTAGGGCC
>NZ_JBIVVI010000078.1:0-14238 GCF_044757675.1 Kitasatospora sp. NPDC091257 | reverse complement strand
GGGCCCGCGGCGGGGCCCGCGGGCCCCTCCGGTACAGCCGTCCGTCAGCGCATCGAACCGGTGCGCAGCAGGGTGCGGATGACGCGCATCGCGACCGAGAGGCTGGACAGCTCGAAGTTGTCCGAGCCCCTTATGTCGTCGAGGGTGCTCTTGGCGCGGTTCAGCAGGGTCGAGTTGAGCTCGGCCCAGGCGGTGTACCGCTCCTCCGGGGTGGCGCCCTCGGCGCCGCAGGCCAGGACGTCGGCGGTCAGCGCCGCGTGCGCCGCGAAGAGGTCCTCGCGGATCGCGGCCCGGGCCATCGACGACCAGCGGTCGGTGCGGGGCAGTTCGATGATGCGGTCGAGCAGGTGCGAGATCTGGAGCCGGTCGCCCAGGTCGTAGTAGAGGTCGGCGACCTCGGCGACGTCCTTGCCGGAGCGGTCCGCGACCTCGGCGACGTCCAGGGTCGGGAAGACCGAGGAGAGGCCGGCGATCCGGGTGGCCAGCTCCTCCGGCACCCCGGCCGCGGCGAGCTCGCCGTACACGGACTCGAACCAGGTCAGGTCCTCGCCGCGCAGCGGCTTGGGCAGCGAGGCCCAGACCTGGTTGACGCGGTCGTGGAAGAACTCGATGGTGCCGGCGATGTCGAGCGGCTGGCGGCGGTTGTTGAGCATCCACCGGGTGGCGCGCTCGACCAGGCGCCGCGAGTGCAGGCGCATCTTGGTCTGCACCCGGGCCGGGACCTTGTTGTCCAGGTCCTCGATCTCGGCCCAGATCGGCTCCAGGTCGAAGACGGCCCGCGCGGCGGTGTGCGTCCGGGCGATCTCCTCGTAGGTCGCGCCGGTCTCCTCCTTCAGGCGGAAGGCGAAGGTGCAGCCACCGCGGTTGATCGTGTCGTTGACGATCAGCGTGGTGATGATCTCGCGGCGCAGCGCGTGGTTGTCGATCGCGTCGGCGAACTTCGCCCGCAGCGCGCTCGGGAAGTACTCGTGCAGCGCGCTGCGGAAGAACGGGTCGTCCGGCAGCTCGGTGGCCAGCAGCTCCTCGGCCAGGATGATCTTGGTGTACGCGAGCAGGACGGACATCTCGGGCTGCGAGAGGCCGCGGCCGTTCTGCTGGCGCTCACGGATCTGGCGCTCGGTGGGCAGGAACTCCAGGCCGCGGTCCAGCTGGCCGGCCGACTCGAAGCGGCTGATCATCCGGGCGTGCACGTTGACCATGCTGTGCGCCTGGGCGACGGCGTTGGCCAGCACGACGTTCTGCGCGTAGTTGTTGCGCAGCACCAGGTGGCCGACCTCGTCGGTCATCTCGGCCAACAGGACGTTGCGCTGCTTGACCGTCATGTCGCCCTCGGCGACGACCTGGTTGAGCAGGATCTTGATGTTGACCTCGTGGTCCGAGGTGTCCACACCGGCGGAGTTGTCGATCGCGTCGGTGTCGATCCAGCCGCCGGTGCCCTCCGGGCCGCCGGTGGCCGCGTACTCGATGCGGCCGAGCTGGGTGCAGCCGAGGTTGCCGCCCTCGCCGATGACCCGGGCGCGGACCTGCTCGCCGTTGACCCGGATGGCGTCGTTGGACTTGTCGCCGACCTCGGCGTTGGTCTCGGTGGAGGCCTTGACGTAGGTGCCGATGCCGCCGTTCCAGAACAGGTCGACCGGGGCCTGGAGGACCGCCCGCATCAGCTCGGCCGGGGTCAGCTTGGCCGCCTCGACGCCGAGCGCGGCCCGGACCTGCGGGGTCAGCTGGATCGCCTTGGCCGACCGGGGGTACACCCCGCCGCCGGCCGAGATCAGCGACTTGTCGTAGTCGTCCCAGGAGCTGCGCGGCAGCTCGAACAGCCGGCGGCGCTCGGCGTACGAGGAGGCCGCGTCCGGGTTCGGGTCCAGGAAGATGTGGCGGTGGTCGAAGGCGGCGACCAGGCGGATGTGCTCGCTGAGCAGCATGCCGTTGCCGAAGACGTCGCCGGACATGTCGCCGATGCCGATGACGGTGAAGTCCTCGGTCTGGGTGTCGACGCCGAGCTCGCGGAAGTTGCGCTTGACCGACTCCCAGGCGCCGCGGGCGGTGATGCCCATGCCCTTGTGGTCGTAGCCGGCCGAGCCGCCGGAGGCGAACGCGTCGCCCAGCCAGAAGCCGTAGGACTCGGCGACGCCGTTGGCGATGTCCGAGAAGGTCGCGGTGCCCTTGTCGGCGGCGACGACCAGGTAGGTGTCGTCCTCGTCGTGGCGGACCACGTCGGCCGGGTGCACGACCTCGCCGCCGACCAGGTTGTCGGTGATGTCGAGCAGCGCCGAGATGAAGGTCTTGTACGAGGAGACGCCCTCGGCCAGCCAGGCGTCGCGGTCGACCGTCGGGTCCGGCAGCTGCTTGGCGACGAAGCCGCCCTTGGCGCCGACCGGGACGATGACGGTGTTCTTGACCATCTGCGCCTTGACCAGGCCCAGGATCTCGGTGCGGAAGTCCTCGCGCCGGTCGGACCAGCGCAGGCCGCCGCGGGCGACCTTGCCGAAGCGCAGGTGGACGCCCTCGACCTGCGGCGAGTAGACCCAGATCTCGAACGCCGGGCGCGGGGCCGGCAGGTCCGGGATGGCCTTCGGGTCGAACTTCATCGACACGTAGGAGTGCCACTCGCCGGAGGCGGTGCGCTGGAAGAAGTTGGTCCGCAGGGTGGCCCTGATGAGGTTCAGGAAGGAGCGCAGGATGCGGTCCTCGTCCAGCGAGACGACCTCGTCGAGGGCGCCGGACAGCTCCTCCAGGATGCCCTCGGTCAGCTCCAGGGCGCCCGAACGGTGGCTCGGGCTCAGCCGGGCCTCGAACAGGTTGACCAGCAGGCGGGTGGTGTGGGTGTTGTTGCGGAGCGCGTCCTCCATGTAGTCCTGGGAGAACGTGGAGCCCGCCTGGCGCAGGTACTTGGCGTACGTGCGCAGCATCATCGCCTGGCGCCAGGTCAGCCCGGCGGTCAGCACCAGCTCGTTGAAGCCGTCGTTCTCGGCCTTGCCGGTCCAGGTGGCGGCGAAGGTCTCCTGGAAGCGCTGGCGGGCCTCGTCGGTGAGCTCGGTGGCCTCGCGCAGCTTCAGGCCGAAGTCGTAGACCCACGCGGTGGTGCCGTCGGAGCGGCGCAGCGCGTACGGGTGCTCGTCCAGCACCTCGACGCCCAGGCGCTGGAGCACCGGCAGGACCTCGGTGAGCGAGATCGGGCCGCCGACCCGGTAGATCTTGAAGCGGCGGTCGTCGTCGCCGGCGCCGACCGGCTGGTACAGGTTGAGGCGGAAGTCGCCCTCGCCGTGCAGCGACTCGATCTGCTTGATGTCGGCGACGGCGGTGCGCGGCGGGAAGTCGGCGCGGTAGCCGTCGGGGAAGGCGTTGGCGTACTTGTGGCCGAGTTCGGCCGCCTTCTCCTCGCCCAGCTCGGTGTGCAGCTGGTCGTGGAAGCCGTCCATCCAGAACCGGGCGGCCTCGGCCAGCCGGTTCTCGATCCGCTCGATGTCCGTGTCGGAGAGGTGCGGCAGCTCGGTGCCCGGGGCGACCCGGACCACGAAGTGCAGGCGGGTCAGCACCGACTCGGTGGCGTACACCGTGTAGTCGATGGTGGCGCCGTTCAGCTCCTCCTTGAGGATGTCGGTGATCAGCAGCCGGATGCGCGTGGTGTAGCGGTCGCGCGGCAGGTAGATGAACGCCGAGAAGTAGCGCCCGTACTCGTCCTGGCGCAGGAACAGCCGCAGCTTGCGGCGCTCCTGGAGGTAGAGCACGCTCGTCGCGATGGAGAGCAGCTCGGAGGCCGGGGTCTGGAAGATCTCGTCCCGCGGGAAGGTCTCCATGATCTGGAGCAGGTCGCGGCCGTCGTGGCTCTCGCTGGAGAAGCCGGACTCCTCCAGCACCTCCTGGACCTTGCGGCGCACGACCGGGATGCGGGTGACCGACTCGGTGTAGGCGGCGGAGGAGAACAGGCCGAGGAAGCGGCGCTCGCCGATCGGCTCGCCGGCGGCGTTGAACTTCTTCACGCCGACGTAGTCCAGGTAGGACGGGCGGTGCACGGTGGCCCGGCTGTTGGCCTTGGTCAGGACGAGGAGCTTCTTCTCGTGGGCCTTGGCGCGCACCGGCGCGGAGAGCCGGCCGAAGGCCTCGCTGACCGCGTGGTGGGCGTCGTCGTGGCTGTGCGGGTCGGCGCGCAGGATGCCGAGGCCGGTCCCGGCGACGGCCTTGAGGACCTCCTCGCCCTCGTGCTCGACCAGGTCGTACTCGCGGTAGCCGAGGAAGGTGAAGTGGTCGTCGGCGAGCCAGCGCATCAGCTCCCAGGCCTCGCCGACCTCCTGCTCGGGCAGGCCGGCCGGGGGCTGCTCGGCCAGCTCGTCGGCCAGGCGCAGCGCGCTCTCGCGCATCTTGCCCCAGTCCTCGACGACCTCGCGGACGTCGCCGAGCACGCGGCGCAGGTCGGCCTCGATGGAGCGCAGGTCCTCGCGGTCGGTCTCGCGGTCGACCTCGATGTGCATCCACGACTCGACGGTCGCGTCGGCCGGCCAGTCGGTGCCGGCGGCCTGGCTGCGGGAGCAGGCGTCGACGTCCAGGATCTCCAGCAGCTTGCCGGTGATGTCACGGCGGACGACCAGCTGGGGGTGGATCACGATGTGGATCGCGCGGTCCTGGCGGGACAGCTCGTTGGTGACGGAGTCGACCAGGAAGGGCATGTCGTCGGTGACGACCTCGACCACGGTGTGGCCGCAGGACCAGCCGTTCTCCTCGACCGAGGGGGTGTGGACCCGCACCTCGGCGGTGCCCTGCGGGCGCTTGAGGCCCAGCCGGTAGTGGGAGGCGGCCGCGCCGTAGACGTCGACCGGGTCGCGGTCGACCAGGTCCTCGGGCGCGGTGTGGAGGTAGTAGTGGTGCAGGTACGCGGTCAGAGCGCCATTGCTCAGACCTTCCCCCGGCGCCGCTCCCCCCACCTGGCTGTTCTCAGCGGCTGCGGCTGCCTTCTTGAGCAGTTCGGCCTTGGCTGCGTCCAGCTTGGTCTGCATGACTTCTTGGCTCCTGTCGCGCGCCGTTGCGTGACTCGGTGGTGTGTGGATGTACACCGACGGGTCACCGCAATCCTGCCGCACCATCCGACTGAAAGGGGCTCATGGCACGCATGAAACGTCCTCCCAGCGGGTAGGACGACTCATTCGTCCTGCAGCCACCCGACGACGCCAGCCAGCCTAACCGGATCAATCGAAGGTGGACAGGGACAGGTAGGCGCAAACCCGCAGGAAGTCGGGTCCGTCCTGGACACCATGTCCAAACCGGAGTCCGGTGTTCACTCTCAGCCCATGTGCGGGTAGCCGTGGTGCGTCGGCGGGACGAAGGACTCCTTGATCGACCGTGCGGAGGTCCAGCGGAGCAGGTTCTGCGCGGCGCCCGCCTTGTCGTTGGTGCCGGAGGCCCGGCCGCCGCCGAAGGGCTGCTGGCCGACGACGGCCCCGGTCGGCTTGTCGTTGATGTAGAAGTTCCCGGCCGTGAAGCGCAGCTCCTCGACGGCCTGGGCGATGGCGTAACGATCCTGCGCGATCACCGAGCCGGTCAGGCCGTACGGGGCGCCGTCGTCGACCCGGCGGAGCACGTCGTCCCAGCGGGAGTCCTCGTAGACGTGGACGGCGAGGATCGGGCCGAAGTACTCGGTCCGGAAGATCTCGCCCCGGTGGTCGGAGGAGACCAGCACGGTCGGCCGGACGAACCATCCGATCGCGTCGTCGTACTGTCCGCCGGCCGCCAGTTCGATCGTCGGATCGGCCTTCGCCCGGTCGATGGCGTCCCGGTTCCGCTCGAAGGCGCGCCGGTCGATGAGGGCGCCCATGAAATTGGACAGGTCGGTCACGTCGCCCACCGCGAGCGCGTCCACCTCGGCCAGGAAGTCGTCCTTGATCCGCTGCCAGAGGCTGCGCGGCAGGTAGGCGCGGGAGAGCGCCGAGCACTTCTGGCCCTGGTACTCGAAGGCGCCGCGGATCAGCGCGGTCCTCAGGATCTCCGGGTCGGCCGAGCGGTGGGCCAGCAGGAAGTCCTTGCCGCCGGTCTCGCCGACGATCCTCGGGTACGTGCGGTAGCCGCCGATGTTGGCGCCGATGGTCTGCCACAGGTACTGGAAGGTGGCGGTGGAGCCGGTGAAGTGCAGCCCGGCGAGCGCCGGGTCGGCCAGCGCCACCGGAGAGACCTGGAGGCCGTCGCCGGTCACCAGGTTGATCACCCCGGGCGGCAGGCCGGCCGCCTCCAGCAGCCGCATCAGGTGGTGGGCGGCCAGGGTCTGGGTCGGCGCGGGCTTCCAGACCACGGTGTTGCCCAGCAGCGCCGGGGCGGTGGGCAGGTTGCCGGCGATCGCGGTGAAGTTGAACGGGGTGACCGCGTAGACGAAGCCTTCCAGCGGGCGGTGGTCGGTGCGGTTCCACACGCCGGGCGAGGAGGCCGGCTGGTCGGCCAGGATCTGCCGGGCGAAGTGGACGTTGAACCGCCAGAAGTCGATCAGCTCGCAGGCGGAGTCGATCTCCGCCTGCTGAGCGGTCTTGGACTGGCCGAGCATGGTGGCCGCGTTGAGCGTCTCCCGCCAGGGGCCGGCGAGCAGGTCGGCGGCGCGCAGGAAGACCGCCGCGCGGTCGTCGAAGGAGAGCGAGCGCCACTGCCGCCCGGCGGCCAGCGCCGCGTCCACCGCCGCCCGGGCGTCCTCCCGGGTGGCGTTGCCGAGCACGCCCAGCTTGGCGGCGTGGTGGTGCGGCTGGACGACCTCGATCCGCTCACCGCCGCCGAAGCGCTGCTCGCCGCCGATGGTCATCGGCAGCGGGACCTGCTCGGCGGCCAGCTCGTCCAGCCGCCGGACCAGCCGGCCCCGCTCCGGGCTGCCGGGCGCGTACGCGTGCACCGGCTCGTTGACCGGCACCGGGACCTCGGTGACTGCGTCGATGGGCGTGGTTCGTGGTGGTATTTCGGTTCGGGTGTTTTGCCGAATTGGTCGGTGGGGTTTTCTTGGTCGGGGTTGGAATGGTCGGGTGGGGGCCCGGCACGGGTGTCGGTGTTCGGTTTGTGCCGGGGTTCGGCCGGGCCGTCCCGCGGCCTCGCCGCTGCTGCCGCTTTGCCGTCCGGGCCGGTGCTGTTCGTCGTCGCCGTCCGGGCGCTGCTGCTCTCCTGCGTTGCCGTCCGGGTGCCGTCGTCCTGGCGCCGGTCCGCCGTCCGGCGCGCCGGCCTCGGCGGCTCCCCGTCTCCCGGCGCCTGCCTGCTCGCCCGCTGCTGGGGCCCTGGCCGTCGTCCTGGTACCTGGATCGCCGACGGCCACGACTTCGGGCTCCTGAGCGTCAACGGCCTGCCCGGTCACCCACCCGCCGCTCTCCCCATCCACTTCGCCTGCGACGGACAGAACCTCCTGATCCACCTCGCCCGCCCCAACCCGGCCTGGAAGGCGATCGAGCACGACCCGAACGTCACCCTCACCGTCACCGGCGACTACGCCTTCATCCCCGGCCCCTGGCGCGCCGAGCCCGGCACACCGCCCCACGACGGCGTCCCCACCAGCTACTGCACGGCCGTCCAGTTCACCTGCCGCGCCCACGTCGACGATCCCGATCCCGATCCCGAGGCCAAGGCCAAGGCCGAGCTGCTGCGTCGCCAGCTCGCCCGCTTTCAGCCCGACGGCGACCACGCGCTCGTTGCCGTCGGCCGGCCACCGCACGGGCGGATGCTGTCCGGCGTCCGCGGCCTGCGCCTGGAAGTCACCGAAGTACGGGCCAAGTTCACGTACGACGACGAGGAGCCCGTCGGGCACCGCGCCGCCGTCGCGGACCACCTCGTCGCACGAGGCCAGGGCCTCGACGCGCCCGCCGCACGCCAGCAGCTCCGCCGCCTGGACCGCATCGGCACCTGGATGCCCTGACCCACACCCGCCCAAATCACCGAACGGAGCCCGCCCATGCCCGCCTTCCGCCTCGACCCCGCCGTCGCAGAAGACTTCCCCGACACCCTCATCGCTGTGGTCACCGCCCTCGGTGTCCGCGGCCACGAAACCTGGCCTCTCACCACCGCAGGCCTGGAGGAGTTGGAGCGGCAACTCGCCGACGGCACCTGGCAGCCCGCCGACGAGGCAGCCCGCCGACGAGGCGGACCCCCGCATCGAGGCCTGGCACACCGCCTACCGCTCCTTCGGCACCAACCCCCGCCGCACCCGCCCCAGCGTCGACGCGCTCGGCCGACGCCTCGCCAAGAAGGGCGCCCTGCCGCGGATCAACCCGGCCGTCGACTCCTACAACGCCGTCTCCGCACGCCACGGCCTGCCCGCCGGCGCTTTCGACCTCGACCACGTCACCGGCGACGTCACCATCCGCCGCGCGGACGGCACCGAGACCTTCACCCCGCTCGGCGAACCCGACACCGTCGAACACCCCAACCCCGGCGAGATCATCTACGCGGACACCACCGGAGTCCTGACCCGCCACTGGAACCACCGTGACGCCCACCGCACCCGCGTCGCCGAAGACTCCCGATACGTCGCCTTCGTCCTCGAAACTCTCCACGCCACCCGCGACGGCCATCACCTCGAGTCCGCCGCCGACGAGCTGCAGAGCCTGCTCACCCCGCACACCGACCAGAGCACCGTGCACTACCTCAGCCCGGCACACCCCAAGGTCACCACCTGACAACTCCACACGAGCTGATGCATGAGCAACCTCTCCCCGGCCCGGCGGTCACCGCCCCCCTGGGGAACCGTGACCGCCGGGCCGGGGAATTGCGTGATCGTCGACACGCGGCGGCTCGCGGAACTGCTGGAGGAGCGCGGCGACGTCGAGGGTCGCCGTATACCGGCAGGGCAGGCGAGCCGTCCCACACCCGCGGCAACATGGCGGTGCGACTGTCCGAACTGCTGGCGCGGCACGGGCCGTGTCGAGGAGGCGATCGAGGTGATGCGCGCGCAGGCCGACGCCCCCGGCGGCGCGGAGGACTGGATCCTTGACACGCCGTGCACCCTGTGTGCCGACCGGGGCCGCGCCCAGGACGGCTTGGACTACCTCGACGACCTCAAGGTCCGCCGCGGCGAGGAGGAGTGGGAGCTGTTCCGGATCCGGCTGCCGCTGATGGCCGCCTGCGACCGTGTTGACGAAGCGGTCGAGCAGGCCCGGGTCCATTCCGAGGGCGACATCTCGTACTCGGTCTCGTCCGTCGCCAGGATGTTGGCCGGCGCCGGACGCACTGAGGAAGCCCTCGCCCTTCTCGAACGGCAATCCCCCGCCGACAGGCAGGCCCGGACCGATTGCCTCATCGAGCTCGGCCGGTCATGGACGCCGTGGCCGTTCTTCGGTCGTACGAGCAACAGCCACCCGTGCACCGGGACGGCTCCTGGTACGACGAGCCCCCGTTCTGATGCCGCCCCGGCCCGCGGCGCGCCCTGGACCGGGCGCTCGACGTCCTCCCGAAGCGCCTGGCTGTCGACCTTGCCCACCTGGCGTTCTGCGACTCCGGCGGCCTGAACGAACTGCTGAGGATCCGCCTCGCCGCCGAGGCCGCCGACGAGGCCGCCAGCGCGAACGCCTCTACCCCACCCCCGACCGGCAGAACGACCCTCACGGCTTCATCAGCGGCTTCACTCGCATACGCGGTCGGCACCCTTCGTGGTTGGTAGCCTCCCGGGATGACCGCGACTTTCGACGAAGCCGTCCGCGCTCGGTTGCAGGCACCCAACATCTGGTACGTGGGCACCGTGTTCGCCGACGGGGCACCGCAGGTCAGCCCGATGTGGGTGGATCTGGAGGGAGAGGGGGAACTGACGTTCAACACCTCAGTGGGGCGGGTGAAGGAGGAGAACCTGCGTCGCGACCCGCGCGTCTGTCTCTCGCACGCGGACGCCACCGACCCCTTCGACCGCGTGCAGATCAGCGGTGTGGTGTCCCGCTTCGTCGAGGGCGAGGAGGCGCACGAGCGGATGGACCGGCTGGCCCGCAAGTACCTGGGCGTGGAGCGCTACGAGTGGACCATGCCGGGTGAGCAGCGGGTCGCGGTGATCGTGCGCCCGGTCAAGGTGCGGCACATTGTCGGGGTGGAGCGGTTCCGACCCGGCGGCCCCGTCCCCGCCCCCGAGTAGTGCACCTGCCGGGCAACTGCTGACAGCCTGGAGACCGAGGGCGCCGACCACCATCGAGCGGCCGGCGCCCTCGGTCCGGTTTGCCGGCGCTCGCACTCTGTCCCTGTGGGTGTTCGGCGGGTGTGCCGTGGGAGGAGCCGCCTGTCGGACACCTTTCCAGCGGGCACCACCACGACCGCCACCGCGTGCTACGGCACCGCCACTGCCGACAGCCGGGACCGACTGCACCCCCGGCCTACCCACCGCACCTGCTGGCTCGACCACGACGGCTAACTCCCCGTCATTGAGGGCACGTTGATCCACCTGCAAGTCGACCACCTGCCCGGCGACCGTGATCCCAAGCCGGTGTGGCTGTGGTGGACCGTCGACCGGTGCAAGGGCTGCGCGCGGCCTCGGAATTCCGCTGGGCGGGAACTCCGTAGCTCCTTTCCCGCAATGCGGGTTCCTGGCACGGTTGCCGCCCTTCCGCAATGCGGGCTGCGGCGGCGGTGGCTAGCGTTCTCGACGAAGCAAAAGCTTCGGTGTCCGGCCCAGCGGAATAACCCTGCTGGGCCGGTCCGGTCAACTGCTGCTCTGATACGAGGAGGGGTCGTCTGTCGTGGACTGGCTTCATTTCGAAATGGCCAAGTTCACCATGTCGGAGCGCATCCGTGAGGCGGAGCATGCGCGTCTGGCTGCGGAGACGTGGCGGGGACGCCGCCGCCAACGGCTGCCGATCCGGTCCTGGCGCAGCCGTCGGAATCCCGCCAAGGCCGTCCCGCGCACTGCCTAGTCCAGTCCGTACAGCCTCCCTCTCTGCCACCTCGTCAATTCTGAGGAGCGGCGTAATTGGGGGCTTTGCGATAAAGCCGCTCCTAGGGACATCTATGCCTGTCTCTCTTCGGCCAGCGAAGGCCGATCCCATACGCCGTGATCCGCCTGCCGGAGTTCGCGCTGTACTGGCGGTTCCGCATGTTCCGCACTTGCTGTTGGCCTCGCTCGTCGGTCGTCTTCCTGCGGCGTCCGCGCCGTTGGCCATCCTGCAGTACGCGGTGGCCGCAGGAAGCAACTACCTGTGGGCCAGCGTCATTGCAGGGCTCTACGGCCTCGCGGCGACGATCGGCCAGCCAGTGCTCGGCCGCCTAGTGGATCGGCACGGGCAATGCCTCCCGTTGATCGCGGCTGCGACCATCTCCGCCGCAGCCATGATTGTCCTCGCGGTTCTCGACCCCCGACAGCGGCTTCCCACCGCAGGCGCGGCCGTCGTTGCCGGCCTCGCCACCCCGCCCTTGGAGGGATCCTTGCGAGCGCTATGGTCGCAAGCCGTTCCGCAGCGACTGCAGACCGCGGCGTTCTCACTCGACGTCGCCGCACAGTCCCTGCTGTTCGCCCTCGGTCCCTTACTGGTGAGCGCGACGATGGCGCTGTCCGAGGCCGGGACGGCACTGATTCTGATCGCCGTCGTCGGCTGGCTGGGGACATGGGCGATGACCACGTCGGCGCCATCCCGTGCCTGGCAGCCCCCTCCTGCCGGGCCAACGAACTGGATCGGGCCGATGCGCTCAGGGGAGCTACGAGGCATCGCCATCGTCCTCCTACTGGTCGGCATGGCCCTGGGAGCGCAAGGCGTTGCCGGAACGGCCTGGGCCGACAGCGTGGGCGAGCGGACCAGTGCAGGCGTTCTCCTCGGGGCGTTCAGCGCGGGCAGCTGCGTGGGGGGCCTGGCGTTCAGCCGGCGGCAGGCCGGCACAGTGGGCGACCGGACGCTGCTGCATCTGGTGGCCGGGTTCACACTCGGATGGGCCCCGCTGGTGGTCGCGCCACCCAACCTGGCGGTGATGGCCCTGCTCACACTGGTACCTGGTCTGTTCCTCAGCCCGCTACTGGGCGTCGTGTTCGAACGCGCCGGACGGACCGCGGATCCTGGCTGCCTGACCGAGACCTTCTCCTGGCTCGTGGCCGCCGTGGGCACCGGCAGCGCCATCGGGACGGCGCTCGCCGGTCCACTGGCCGACCACCACGGGGCCGTCGCCTCATACGCCCTGGTCCTGGTCGCCGCCGCCACCGGCCTCGGCCGTCTGGCCAGCTGCCTAGCTGCGGCCGCACGTGCGGTACCGAACACAGCCTGAACCCACAGACCCAGCGGCCACAGCGTGCCCCGACCAACGGCTGCGCCGCCCAGAGCAGACACGCTCCTGGCCACCGGTGCGCCACTGCAATCTTTCCGCCATTTAGCAAGAGAGAACCCGAACCCATGACCCCCCGAAGGCACTGCATCTGGGACTGGAACGGCACCATCCTCGACGACAACCAGGCCCGCCTGCTCGCTGTCAACGAGTCACTGGCCGCGCTCCAAGTCGGGCCGATCAACATGCAGCAATACCGCGACACCTACTGCGTGCCCGTCCCCGACTTCTACGCCCGGCTTCTCGGCCGACAGCTCACTCGCGACGAATGGCCGATCGCCGACGATATCTACCAGGCCAGCTACCGGCGTCACCTGCCGCACGCCAGCCACCTCATGAGCGGCGCTCGCGCCGCACTGCTTTCGTGGATCGCCCGCGGCGGCACCCAGTCCCTGCTGTCCCTGCACACCCACGAACACCTCCTCGCCGAGCTCTCCCACCACGGCGTCGGTACCCTGTTCCGCCTCGCCGAGGGCCGCAGGGGCCCCACCGGCGGTACCAAGGCCGCCGCGATGCGCCGTCATGTGCAGAACCTCGGCTTGCCCCCGCAACAGATCGTCGCTATCGGCGACGCTGCCGACGACGCCTTCGCCGCCGCACAGGCCGGCATTGGCGTTGTCCTCTACACCGGCGGATCCCACTGTGAGGCCGCCCTCAGAGCCACCGGAGCCCCCGTCGCGCACACACTGGCAGAGGCCATCGATCTGGCGCTTCGCAAGCCGTCACCGACTCGACCGATGGCTCGGGCTGGCGCCGCGGCCTGAGGCAACCGGAACCCGGCGCCAAGGCTCGGCACACGGTCACCTCAGGCGATTCCTCTCCGAAACGACACCTCAGAGGGCGGAACGTAAGCTGATGTCCGTTTCGCCGTAGCGGAGGACGTGGCCGCGCCGGACGGCTACGGTCGCGGCAGGGTGAACAATCCCGGTTCGGTCTCGGCCAGGATGTTGCGCCCGGTCAGGCGCTTGAGCTTCAAACGGACGTTGTTGATGTTGTTCGGAACCGGGTCCAGGTCCATCGCCTCGCACACGCCCCGTGCCCGCAGCGGACCGTCTGCCTGGGCGAACACCACCATGATTTCCTGGTAGGCCGCCCCGTCCGGCAGCTTCGGGGCGGACACCAACGGCGCGGGCAGGTCCGGGTCGGGCAGCTCCAGCAGCGTCTTGCGGGTGATCCGCACTTCCTCGGCGGCCCGACCGAGCTCGTCCAGCACGGCGGTGAGCCGCGTGATCTGCTCGCGGGTCTCTTCGGCCTGCGCGGCGATCTCCCGCTCGCGCTCCTCCAGCCGTACCAGCACCGCCCCCAGGGTCAGGTCCCCGCTGGTCACGCGCCGCGCCATGACGTCGCGCCGCCGGTCAGCCGACGTACCATCACGTCGCTTATCGCCCAGTAGACCCGGGACTCGGCCGAGGCGGGGCGGTGCTCGTAGTCGCGTACCAGCCGCCGATGCAGCATCAAGATCCCGTTCGTCTGCTCCACTCGCCAGCGGATCGGCTGCGGGACGAACCCGGTCTCGGCCGGTTTGCGCTCGACGACTTCGACGTCGATGCCCACTTGCTGGCCGTGGTCCACGACGGTCTTCTTGAACCCCTGGTCCACCAGAGCCTTCGTCACGGTGCCGCCACTGCCTGCTGCGACCTTGTCGAGCAGAGCGGTGCCGAAGGCGTTGTCGTGGACGGAGGCCGCCAGCACGACCACGGCGATCACCAGGCCAAGCACGTCCACGGCGAGTCCCCGCTTGCGGCCGGGCACCTTCTTCGCCGCGTCGCGTCCCGTCGTCTCGGCCGGCACCCCAGCCGCCGCGTGCAGGCTCTGGGTATCGAGCACCACCAGACTGGGGTCGGCTAGGGCGCGTATTCGGTCGTGATCAATCTGTGTGATTCACCTTCGCGGCGGGTCCTGATCCGGTAGACCGTGGTGTGTGACGCGAGCGCAACTGACGGATGCGGAGTGGGTGTTGATCGAGCCGTACTTGCCGATCGGCGAGTACGGCCCGTACCCGGAGCGGCT
>NZ_JBIVVI010000077.1:0-14314 GCF_044757675.1 Kitasatospora sp. NPDC091257 | reverse complement strand
CCCCCAAACCCTCACCGTCCGCCCCAGCCTGCACGAATGCCCCACGGGGAGGTCCGCACGGCGCTAACCTCGGCTCCACGCAGTGATGGAGCTGTGACGCAGCGGGCGAGGCGGAGGCACGACGGTGACCGAGCAGGAGAACGCACTTCGGGCGGGCGGTGGTTCCGCCCACGACGGCGACGGCATCGCGCCCCGGGTCCGGTTGCGCGACCGCGACGCCGAACTGCGCTCGGTGGAGGCCGCTGTCGACCGGCTCTGCCGTGGCTTCGCCGCCGGCGGCACCGAGATCGGCGACCTGCTCACCTTCTCGGGCCGCCCCGGCATCGGCAAGACCAGTCTGCTGCACGAGGTCAGGCGGCTCGCCAAGCTCCGCGACGGTGCCACCGTGCTGTTCGCCCGAGGCGGTGAACGGCAGTTCAAGGAGCCGTACCACGTCCTGCGCCAGCTGCTCCAGCCCGTGCTCACCGACCTGAAGCCCGAGGTGTTCAGCCAGGTCATGGGCACCTGGGAGGAGGTCGTGGGACCGGCCATGGGCCTCAAGCAGCCCAAGGCCGGCGCCCGCCGCCTCGACCCGCAGGGCGTGCGCGACGGCCTCGACTACGTCCTCACCCAGCTCGCGCCGCGCCGCGCGCCGATGGTGATGATCGTCGACGACCTGCACTGGGCGGACGGCGAGTCACTCTCCTGGCTGACCAAGTTCGCCATCCGATCGAGTGAACTTCCCGTTCTGCTCGTCTTCGCCTTCCGGGAGGACGAGAACGACTGGCCCATCGAGACCCAGGACTTCCGGCGGGACGTCCTCCTCCTCAAGGGTCGCAAGCACGAGCTCAACCGGCTCACCCTCAGCTCCGTCACCGACATGATCCGCGCCGAGCTCGGCGACAGGGCCGAGGACGCCTTCTGCTACGAGTTCTGGAACGTCGTCAACGGCAACCCGTTCGAGGCCAACGCCCTGCTCGACCAGGTGCGCGAGCAGGAACTCGAACCGGTCGAGGAGAACTCCCGGCAGCTGCGCGAACTCGCCGTCGACGCCGCCGGGATGACCCTCAAGAGCTGGCTGGACCGGCTCGGCGCCAGCGCCCTGCGCTTCGCCTGGGCCTGCGCGATGCTGGGCACCGACATCCGGGTCGACCTCGCCACCCGGATCTCCACCCAGAGCACCGAGGGCGCCCGCGACTCCATCAAGCAGCTGCGCAAGCAGCGCGTGCTGACCCAGAGCCCCAACGGGAACCTGGAGTTCGTCCACCCGCTGATCGCCAGCTCCATCTACAACACCATGCCGGACGCCACCCGCCTCGGAATGCACGGCATCGCCGCCGCCGAGATCGAGAACGCCGGACTCGGCCTGCTCGCCGCCTCCCGCCACCTGGTCGAGACCCACTCCGGCGAGGGCGACGACCGGATCGTCAAGAAGCTGCGCCGCGCCGCCGTCGAACACCAGCTGATCGGCGCCCCCGAGGCGGCCCAGCGCTGTCTGCACCGCGCGCTCAACGAGCCGCCCGCCGACGAGATCAAGGCCGAGGTGCTCTACGAACTCGGGTGCTCCGCGCTGCTCACCGACCCCGTCGCCACCGTCAACCAGCTCAAGCTGGCCCTCGACCCCGACGAGGTGCCGCTGCGCCCCGCCCTGCGCGTGGACGCCACCTTCCGGCTCTCCGAGGTGCTCGCCCACGCCGGTGAACTGGGCCAGGCGGCCCTGGTCTGCCAGGAAGAAGCCCTGAGGACCACCGAACCGGCCGGGCGCCAGCGGCTCCAGGCCGCCTCGTTCATGTGGCACGCCTTCCGCAAGTCCGAGGAGGACGGCCCGGGCCGCTCCGCCCGGCTCGGTGAGATGTGCCGGGGCCTGAGCGGGCGGGAGGCGGCCGACCGGGCCGTGCTCGCCATGCGCGCCTGGGACCTCACCCTGCGCGGCGCCGCCTCCGCCGATGCGCTCGCGCTCGCCGACGAGGTCCTCGACGGCGGCCGACTGCCCAAGGGCCTCGGCTGGACCGACACCACCTGGGGCTTCGAACTGCCCTCGATGCTCGGCCTGACGTACATCTACAACGACCGCATCGCCCAGGCCGAACGGCTGGCCGCGGACGCCATCATCCAGTTCGAGATCGCCGGGTGGAGCGGTGCCCACCGGGGCTTCGCCTACTTCCTGATGGGCCTGGCCCGGTTCCGCCGCGGCCTGCTCGCCGAGGCCGAGGACTTCCTGCGCCGGGCGTACCGCATCTCCGAGCGGATCGGGGAGAAGCTGCCGCTGGCGTGGGACGCGATCGGCGTGCTCGTCGACACCCTGATCGCCCGCGGCCGGGTCGACGAGGCCTGGAAACTGGCCAACGAGTTCGGCTTCCACCCGCCGTACCACGCGACGGCCATGGTGCTGCCGGACGCGGCCTCGCTGTACGGCAAGCTGCTGGTCGCCAAGGAGAAGTACGCGGGCGCGGCCGCCGCGCTCACCGAGGCGGGCGCCCAACTGGAGGTCCGCGGCTGGCACAACACCGTCTGGGCGCCCTGGGCCGGCCACCTCGCCATCGCGATCGCGGACGACGAGCCCGAGCGTGCCCGCGACTACGCCCAGCGGGCGGTCCGGGACGCACGCAACTTCGGCACCGCCTCGGCGATCGGCAGCGCGCTGCGCCTGCAGGCCCGGATCGAGGACGGCCAGGCGGCGGTCGAACTGCTGGAGGACGCCGTGGCGTACCTCGGGCAGTCCCCGGCCGGTTACGAGCACGCCGTCGCCCTGGTCGACCTCGGTGCCGCGCTGCGCCGGGTCGGGCGGCTGGAGGACACCCAGGAGTACCTGTACCAGGGCATCGAACTGGCCCAGCACTGTTCCGCGGAGGGGCTGGTCGACCGGGCCCGGCGGGAGCTGGCCAACTACGGCCTGCGGCCCAACCGGCTGGGGCTGCGCGACTTCCGGGACACCCTGGAGACGCTCAGCAGCGCCGAGTGGGAGGTCGCCAAGCGGGCCGTGCAGGGCGTGCCGCCGCAGCGGATCGCCGACGAGCTCGGGGTGCCGCTCGGGCTGGTCAACCGTCGGTTGGCGGCGGTCTACCGCAAGGCGGGCAGCGGGCCGGACGGCCTGGCCTCGGCGCTCGGTCTGCCGCCGCAGCAGCAGCGGGACGCGGGCCGGCTGGAGGAGCTGGACGGCTAGGAGCGGCCCCGGGGTCGGTCGTGGCGCCCGGCGGTCGTGGCCGGTGCACGGTGCGCGGGTGGGGCGCCCGGTTCGTGGCGGGCGCCTGGCGGTCGTGGCCGGAGCCCGGTGCGCGGGTGGGGCGCCCGGCGGTCGTAGGGGGCGCCAGATGGTGGACGGCGGCGCGGGAGGCGGCGCGTGGGTTCGCGGAAGCGCCCCCGCGGCCGCCGCCGTCGCTAGGCTGACGGACACGGGGCTGCCGCGGCGACCCCTCGACGGACCCGGAACCGGGCGGCCGCGGCGCGACCCGGCCGCGAGTGAGGAGCAGGCCCATGGCGAGCGAGGCCACCAGCGTGCGGCAGGAACCCCTGGAGCCCTCGGGCGCGGGCGCCGCGATCGAGCGCTGGACGCTCACGGCGGGCCCGTACGAGGCGAGCGTGCTCACCCTCGGCGCGACCCTGCACACCCTGAGCGCACCGGACCGCTCCGGCCGCGTCGCCCAACTGCTTCTGGCCACCGACCGGTTGTCCGGGATCCTCGGCCCGGCCCGGCACTACG
Source organism: Kitasatospora sp. NPDC091257 (assembly GCF_044757675.1). Taxonomy (NCBI): domain Bacteria; kingdom Bacillati; phylum Actinomycetota; class Actinomycetes; order Kitasatosporales; family Streptomycetaceae; genus Kitasatospora; species Kitasatospora sp. NPDC091257. The sequence goes on along the minus strand of NZ_JBIVVI010000077.1, from coordinate 10,635 downwards.
GCACGGTGGTGGGCCGGTACGCCAACCGGATCGACGGCTCGTCGGTCACCATCGACGGCGAGGAGCACCAGCTCGCCCCCACGGGTGGCGGCATGACCCTCCACGGCGGGCCGGACGGCTTCGCACACCGGATGTGGGAGGCCGGGCCGGTCGACGGCGGCGTGCGGCTGGCGCTGCACAGCCCGGACGGTGACCAGGGCTTCCCGGGCGCGCTGGACGTCACCGTCACCTACACCCTGGACGCCTCCGGCGAGCTGGTGATCGCCTACCGCGCCGTCACCAGCAAGCCGACCGTCGTCAACCTCACCAACCACGCGTACTTCAACCTCTCGGGTGAAGGCAGCGGCGACGTCCTCGGTCACCTGCTCACCCTGGACGCCGACACGTACACCCCCGCCGACGAGCGGCAGATCCCGTACGGCCGGACCGAGCCGGTGGCCGGCACGCCCTTCGACTTCACGGTGGCCACGCCGATCGGCAAGTCGGTGCACGACGAGCACCCCCAGCTGACCGGGCCCGGCGGCTACGACCACAACTGGGTGCTGCGCGGCCGGCCGGGGGACGGCAGCCCGGCGCGGGCCGCGCTGCTGGAGGACCCGGTCAGCGGCCGCACCCTGGAGGTGCTGACCACCGAGCCGGGCGTCCAGGTCTACACGGCGAACAAGTTCCAGGGCGCGGTCACCGGCGCGCGCGGCGTCCCCTACGGGCCGTTCGCCGGGATCGCGCTGGAGACCCAGCACTTCCCGGACTCCCCGCACCACCCGGCGTTCCCCAGCACGGAGCTGCGGCCGGGGGAGGAGTTCCGCTCGACGACCGTGCTCCGGCTGGGGACCAACTAGCGGGCGGTGCCCGGCCGGCGGTGCCCGGCGCGCTACGGCTTCGCGAGGTCCCGGCGCATGCAGAGCCGGGGCCAGCGGTCCAGACCGTGTTCGGCCTCCTTGCGGCGGATCTCGCGCAGGCCGGGGGTGAGTTCCTCCCCGGCCAGCGGGCGGAAACCGCAGCGGGCGTAGTAGGGGGCGTTCCAGGGGACCTCGGCGAAGGTGGTGAGGGTGAGCGCGGGGGCGTCGGTGGTCTCGGCGAGGTGCTCGATCAGGGCCCGGCCGATGCCGCGGCGGGCGTGGTCGGGGTGCACGGAGACCTGTTCGATGTGCAGCGCGCCGTCCACCGGTTCGGCGAGCAGGTAGCCGGCGACGGTCCCGTCGGGGGCCTCGGCGACCAGGGCGGTGCCCTGCTCCAGGTAGTGCGCCAGCTCCTCCGGTGCCGGGGGTTCGTCCTCGGCGATCTCCGGCATGCCGATCGCGGCGAACGGTGCGCCGGCGGCCCGCTCCAGTTCGGCGAGCAGTGGAAGTTCGTCCCTGGTGACGGCTCTGATTCGCATGCGTCCAGTCTGCTGCAGGCCGCTTTCGGCCACGCACGGTGGTGCCGTCGGCCAGTCAGCGGAGGGGAGAATCGGGCAAACTCGGGCAATCGGTGCGGCCGTCAACTACCGAGCGGCAACGTCCAGGACACGCGGGCGTAACGATCGCGGTTTCTTGCAGAAACTTGCTGCAAGGACTTTCCGTCGATCTTGCACCGCTGTTAACTTCCTTCCCGAGCCCGACGGCAGCAACGGTGCGGTCGGTACGAGGCAGCCATTATGCGCCTGTCTCCGAACATCTCGGGCACCCCCACCCTCCCAAGGAGTTCTCATGCGGCGTGGCATCGCGGCCTCTGCCCTCGTTGTGGCCCTCGCGGTCTCGATGGCTGCCTGTAGCAGCAGCGGCTCCAGCTCCGACGGCAAGGCCGACGGGCCGGTCACCCTCACGTACTGGGACACCTCGAACGCCACCAACGAGGCGCCGAACTACCAGGAGCTCGTCAAGAAGTTCGAGGCTGCGAACCCGAACGTCAAGGTCGACTTCGTCAACGTGCCGTTCGACCAGGCGCAGAACAAGCTCCAGACCGCGATGGGGGCCAAGGGTGCTCCGGACGTGTTCCGCTCCGAGGTCGGCTGGACCGCCGCCTTCGCCAAGGCCGGCTACCTGGAGCCGCTGGACGGCACCCCGGCCGCCGCGGACACCTCCGCCTTCCAGCCGAGCCTGATCCAGCAGGCCAAGTACGAGGGCAAGCTGTACGGCGTGCCGCTGGTGACCGACACCCTCGGCCTGCTCTACAACAAGGAGCTGTTCACCAAGGCCGGCATCACCGAGGCGCCGAAGACCTGGGACGAGCTGAAGACCGACGCCGCCGCCGTCAAGGAGAAGGCCGGGGTGGACGGCTTCTGGCTGAAGGCCGCCGACGGCTACTACGCGATGCCGTTCCTGTTCGGCGAGGGCACCGACACCGTCGACGCCGCGGGCAAGAAGATCACCGTCGCCTCGCCGGAGGCCGTCAAGGCCGTCGAGACCTACAAGTCGATGTTCACCGCGCCGGGCACCGTCAAGGCCGACGTCACCACCGACGCCTACGCGCACATGATGGACGCCTTCAACAGCGGCAAGGTCGCGGCGATCGTCCAGGGCCCCTGGGAGATCACCAACATCTACAAGGGTTCGGCCTTCGCCGACAAGAACAACCTCGGCATCGCCGCCGTCCCCGGTGGCTCCGGCGGCAAGGGTGGCGCTCCCACCGGCGGCCACAACATCTCGGTCTACGCGGGCGCCGACAAGGCCCACAAGGCCGCCGCGGAGAAGTTCGCCGCCTTCATGACCTCGGCCGAGAGCCAGGCGTTCATCGCGCAGAAGAACTCCACCCTGCCCACCCGCTCCGACGCCTTCACCGCGGACGTCAAGGCCGACCCGGGCATCGCCGGCTTCCAGGCCGTGCTGAGCAGCGCCAAGCCGCGCCCCGAGCTGCCCGAGTACAGCTCGCTGTTCGCCTCGCTGGGCACCAACCTGGGCAAGGCCGTCCAGGGCACCAGCACCCAGGACGCGCTGAACACCGTCTCCACCGACTACGCCAAGCTCCTGCCGGGCTTCGCCAAGTAGTCCCTGCGCCCGGCCCGCCGGTCGACGGATGACAGCGGGCGGGTGGCGGTGACCCCGCGACGGCGAACGAATGACGGATAACAGATTTCATCATCTGTCAGCTGTCATCCGTTCGCTGTCCGCGGCCCGTCGCCACCCGCCCCGCGGCACCCGTCGCCCACTGCGGACCGGGCCGTCGGCTCCCCCCGAGAATTCCCCCCGAGAAGGTGCAAACGATGTCAGTCGCCGTGCAGGGCGCCACCGGCAAGGGCAACCGGGAACGCGAGCAGCGTCCGGGCCTGCTGGAACGCGTCAAGCGCTCCTACGCCAAGCACTGGTACGCCTACGCGATGATCGCCCCGGTCGTACTGGTGCTCGGTGCACTGGTGCTCTACCCGCTCGCCGAGGGCATCTGGCTCACCCTCACCGACGCCAACAGCCTCAACGTCGCCCGCAAGATCGGCGTCAACGAGATCCCGGCGAGCTACGAGTTCGTCGGCTTCCACAACTACGCCGACATCCTGTGGGGCCCCGGCTCGTACGACCGCTTCTGGTCGCACTTCGTCTGGACCATCGCCTGGACGGCCGTCTGCGTCTTCCTGCACTACACCCTCGGCCTCGGCCTGGCCCTGCTGCTCAACCAGAAGCTGCGCGGCCGCGCCGCCTACCGGATGCTGCTCATCCTGCCCTGGGCCGTACCGACCTTCGTCACCGTCTTCTCCTGGCGCCTGATGCTCGCCGACGGCGGCGTCGTCAACACCATCCTCTCCTTCCTGCACCTGCCCGAGCCGGGCTGGCTCACCGACCCGTGGGCGCAGAAGGCGGCCGCGATCATGGTGAACACCTGGGCCGGTGTGCCGTTCATGATGATCTCGCTGCTCGGCGGCCTCCAGTCGATCCCGGCCGAGCTGTACGAGGCCGCGGAGATGGACGGCGCCACCGCCTGGCAGCGCTTCCGGTACGTCACCCTGCCGGGGCTGCGCTCCGTCTCCTCCACGGTCGTGCTGCTCGGCGTGATCTGGACGTTCAACCAGTTCAACGTGATCTTCCTGCTGTTCGGCACCGGCGCCCCCGATGCCCAGCTGCTGGTCACCTGGGCGTACCGGCTCGGCTTCGGCCAGATCCCCCGGGACTACGCGCAGTCCGCCGCCTACGGCGTGATCCTGCTGTCCATCCTGATCGTCTTCACCGCCTTCTACCGGCGCTGGCTCGCCCGCAACGAGCAGGCCAACGGCTGAGGCCCCGGACCCAGTTGACCCACGAAGGCAGGTAACCCCGATGAGCACCACCACCGAACTCCCGGCCCACCCGGCGGCCGCGGCCCCGGCCGCCCGGCCCGCCAAGGTCCGCCGCCGCGGCGAGCGCAGCCCGATGGCCCGGGCGCTGTCCCACGGCACCCTGATCCTGGCCGGCCTGATCGCGCTCTTCCCGGTCGCGTGGATCCTGTTCGTCTCGCTCGGCCCGGACAAGACCGACTACCTCCACCCCGGCCAGATCCTCGACAAGCTGACGCTGTCGAACTACCAGCACGTGCTGTCCGACACCGACTTCTTCACCTGGTTCGGCAACGCCCTGCTGGTCTCCGGCGTCACCACCGTGTTCGGCGTGATGCTCGCCGCCACCACCGGCTACGCCGTCTCCCGGATGAAGTTCCCCGGACACAAGCCGCTGATGTGGTCGCTGCTGGTCACCCAGATGTTCCCGATCGCGGTGCTGATCGTGCCGATGTACACGATGCTCTCCGAACTCGGCCTGCTGGACAGCTACACCGGCCTGATCCTGGTCTACTCGACCACCACCGTGCCGTACTGCGCCTGGCTGCTGAAGGGCTACTTCGACACCATCCCGGTGGAGATCGACGAGGCCGGCCGGGTCGACGGGCTCAGCCCGTTCGGCACCTTCTGGCGGCTGGTGCTGCCGCTCGCCCGCCCGGGCCTGGCGGTGGCGGCCTTCTACTCCTTCCTCACCTACTGGGCCGAGGTGCCGTTCGCCTCCACGTTCATGCTCAGCTCCGACAAGTACACGTTGGCCGTGGGCCTCCAGACCTTCGTCAGCGAGCACGACGCCCAGTGGAACCTGATGGCCGCGACCGCCGTGCTGATCGCGATCCCGTCCGCGGCCTTCTTCTACCTGGTGCAGCGCCACCTGGTCACCGGCCTGACCGCCGGTGCCTCCAAGTCGTAACGGGCCGCCACGTCGTCACGCGCACCACGTCGTCACAGGACCGCACGCCGTCGCAAGACCGCACGCCGTCACAAGACCGCACCTCGTCGCGCGCCTCCACGTCCCAGCGCCTTCCGCTCCTCTAGTCCCCAAGGGATACCGTCCATGACCCAGAACCTGGCCGACACCTCCCGGCCTGCCGCCGACACCGCTCACGAGGCGAACGTCAGCGCGTCCAGAGGCTGGTGGCGGGACGCGGTCATCTACCAGGTGTACCCGCGCAGCTTCGCCGACTCCAACGGCGACGGCATGGGTGACCTGCCCGGCATCCGCAGCCGCCTGCCCTACCTGCGCGACCTCGGCGTGGACGCGGTCTGGCTCTCGCCGTTCTACGCCTCGCCGCAGGCGGACGCCGGCTACGACGTGGCCGACTACCGCGCGGTGGACCCGATGTTCGGCACCCTGCTGGACGCCGACGCCCTGATCCGGGACGCCCACGACCTGGGTCTGCGGATCATCGTCGACCTCGTCCCCAACCACTCCTCGGACCAGCACGAGTGGTTCCAGCGCGCCCTGCGCGAGGGCCCCGGCTCCCCGCTGCGCGAGCGCTACCACTTCCGCCCCGGCAAGGGCGAGCAGGGCGAACTGCCGCCCAACGACTGGGAGTCCATCTTCGGCGGCCCGGCCTGGACCCGCAGCGAGAACCCGGACGGCACCCCCGGCGACTGGTACCTGCACCTGTTCGCCCCGGAGCAGCCCGACTTCAACTGGGAGAACCCGGCCGTCGCCGACGAGTTCCGTTCGATCCTGCGGTTCTGGCTCGACATGGGCGTGGACGGCTTCCGCATCGACGTCGCCCACGGCCTGGTCAAGGCCCCCGGCCTGCCCGACCTCGGCGGCGCCGACCAGCTCAAGCTGCTCGGCAACGACGTCATGCCGTTCTTCGACCAGGACGGCGTGCACGAGATCTACCGCAGCTGGCGCAAGATCCTCGACGAGTACCCGGGGCAGCGGATCGGCGTCGCCGAGGCGTGGACCCCGACCGTCCAGCGCACCGCCAACTACGTCCGCCCCGACGAGCTGCACCAGGCCTTCAACTTCCAGTACCTGGGCACCGGTTGGGACGCCACCGCGCTGCGCGAGGTGATCGACCTCTCGCTCGACTCGATGCGCCCGGTCGACGCCCCCACCACCTGGGTGCTCTCCAACCACGACGTCACGCGGCACGCCACCCGGTTCGCCAACGAGCCCGGCCTCGGCACCCAGATCCGCACCCCCGGCGACCGCGAGCTCGGCCTGCGCCGCGCCCGCGCCGCCACCCTGCTGATGCTCGCGCTGCCCGGCTCGGCCTACGTCTACCAGGGCGAGGAGCTCGGCCTGCCGGACGTCACCGACCTGCCCGACGAGGTCCGCCAGGACCCGTCCTTCTTCCGTCAGGCCGGCCAGGACGGCTACCGCGACGGCTGCCGCGTCCCGATCCCGTGGTCCGGCACCGAGGCCCCGTACGGCTTCGGGCCGGTGGCCGGCGGGCCGTCCTGGCTGCCCCAGCCGGCCGAGTGGGCCGGGCTGAGCGTCGAGGCGCAGACCGGCGACCCGACCTCCACCCTGGAGCTCTACCGCAGCGCGCTGGCCGTCCGCCGGGCGCAGCCCGACCTCGGCGCCGGCACCGGGGTCGCGTGGCTGGAGAGCCCCGAGGGCACCCTGGCGTTCCGTCGCGGCGCCTTCGTCTGCACCGTGAACACCACCGGCGAACCGGTGCGGATCGCCGCCCCGGGCACGCTGCTGCTGGGCTCGGCCGACCTCGTGGTGGACGGCGGCGAGACGGTGCTCGCTCCGGACAGCACCGGCTGGTGGGCGGTCTGACGTGGTTGGAATAGGCTCTGGGACCGTGACTACGGCGCGACTCTCAGACATCGCGGCGCAGGCGGGGGTCAGCGAAGCCACCGTCTCCCGCGTGCTCAACGGCAAGGCGAACGTTTCCGCCGCCACCCGGCAGACCGTGCTGGCGGCGCTCGACGTGCTCGGGTACGAGCGGCCGACCCGTCTTCGCCAGCGCAGCGCCGGGCTGATCGGTCTGATCACGCCCGAGCTGAGCAACCCGATCTTCCCCGCGCTGGCCCAGGTGATCGAGCAGGTGCTCAGCCGGCACGGCTACACGCCGGTGCTGTGCACCCAGACTCCGGGCGGGTCCACCGAGGACGAACTGGTGGAGATGCTGGTGGACCGGGGCGTGGCGGGCATCGTCTTCGTCTCCGGGCTGCACGCCGACACCACCGCCGACCACGACCGCTACGCCCGGCTGGCCGGGCGCGGGGTGCCGTTCGTGCTGATCAACGGCTACAGCGAGAAGATCGACGCGCCGTTCATCTCGCCGGACGACCGGGCCGCGATGTGGATGGCCGTCCAGCACCTGGCCGAACTCGGGCACGAGCGGATCGGGCTGGCCGTCGGTCAGCGCCGGTACGTGCCGGTGCTGCGCAAGATCGAGGGCTTCACGGCCGCGCTGCGCGAGGTGCTCGGGCTCTCCCGGGAGGAGGCCGACGACCTCGTCCACCACACGCTGTTCAGCGTGGAGGGCGGGCACGCGGCGGCCGGCGCGCTGCTCGACAAGGGCTGCACGGCGATCGTCTGCGGGAGCGACATGATGGCGCTCGGAGCGATCCGGGCGGTGCGGCAGCGCGGGCTGTCGGTGCCGCAGGACGTGTCGGTGGTCGGCTTCGACGACTCGCCGCTGATCGCCTTCACCGAGCCGCCGTTGACCACGATCCGCCAGCCGGTCGAGGCGATGGCCACGGCGGCGGTGGACGCGCTGCTGGAGGAGGTCGGCGGAAACGCGGCCCAGCGCGGCGAGTTCATGTTCCAGCCGGAGCTGGTGATGCGCGGGTCCACCGGGGCCTGCGCGCGCTGAACCCCGGCCGTCACGGCCGACGGAAGGGCCCCGGAGGGCGGTTGCTCTCCGGGGCCCTTCGGCGTGCGTGCGTGCGGTCGGCCGCCCCGGGCCGTCGGGCGGTCAGCCCTCCTGGGCGGTGGGGCGGTCGACGGTCGGTCGGTGCCCGTCGGCCGCCTCGGCGGTACGGGTCTCGGTACGGCGGCCGCGGGACAGGTAGTCGCGCAGGACCAGTTCGACGGCGTCCTGCGGGTTCTTGGTGCCGGAGAGCAACATCGCGTCGATCGCGAGGTTCGCGTCGAGGGTGACGGTGACCTGGGCCATGTGACTCCTCCTCGGGTGCAGAGCAGCAGCATGCCCGTTGGGGCGGGGATTCACCACGGGGATTCGCCATGGGGATTCAGCACGGGGATTCACCGCGGGGATTTGCCACGAGGTACGGCCGGAGGCATGCCGGAACCCCCGGGGAGGAGCGACCAGACTCTCCCCGGGGGCGTGGGCGGTCAACGTTCGGACGACAGCTGACAGATGATGAAATCTGTCAGCTGTTATCCGTCGACTGTCGGCTGTTCGCCGTTCTCAGACCCGGCCGGCGAAGTCCGGGGCCCAGTTGGCGATGCTCTGCTCGCGGACGCCCGAGCTCGGGTTGGCGGCCTCGACGTACTTGCCGTTGCCGACGTAGATCGCGACGTGGTAGACGCCGGAGTCCTTGCCGTTGTTGGACCAGAACAGCAGGTCGCCCGGCTGGAGGCTGTCCAGCGAGACGTGGGTGCTGGCGGCGGCCTGGTCGGCGGCGACACGCGGGACGGAGACGCCCGCGGCGCGCAGCGCGGCCTGGGTCAGGCCGGAGCAGTCCCAGCCACCGTTGCCGGTGCCGCCGTAGACGTACGCCTGACCGACCTTCGACTCGGCGAAGGAGACCGCGGCGGCCATGCTGCCGGTGGCGGCCGGAGTCTGGGTCTGGGTCTGGGCCGGAGCCTGGGTCTGGGGAGCGGGCTTGGTGGACGGCTTGGCGGCCGGGGTCTGGGCCTGCGCGGTCGGCTGGGCGTTCACGGCACCGCCGTTCGCGGGCTGGCCGGACTTCTGCGAGCGGTCGAACCAGGTGAAGTCCGAGCCGGACTTGCCGGTGGCGGACTGGCCGGCCTGGGCCTGGCCGTTGCCGCCGAAGGACAGCTGCTGGCCCGGGTAGATGCTGTCCGGACCCTCGGTCAGGGTGCCGCGGTTGAGCTCGTACAGCCGCTGCCAGCCGCCCTGCACCTTGTGCTGGTCGGCGATCGCGGACAGCCAGTCGCCCTCGACCACGGTGTAGTCGCCGTTCTGGGCCTGCTGCTGGCGCTTCTGGACCCGGTCGCTCCGGTTTCCGGAGGCGGCGGAGTCGGTGCTGGCCTGCGTGCCGTCCTGGGCGGGCGCGGAGGCCGCGGAGGGCGCGGCGGGCTTTGCGGCCGGGGCCTGGGTCTGCGGAGCGGGCTTGGCGGCCGGGGCGGCCGGCTTGGCGCTCTGCGCGGGCTGCGCGGGCTTGGCGGCGGTCGAGCCCGCGGTGGAGCCCGCCGAGGTGTCGACGGCGGCCGCGGCGCCGCCCTTGGTGAGGCCGGCCTGGACCGAGCACACCGGCCAGGCGCCGGGGCCCTGCGAGGCGAGGACCTTCTCGGCGACGGCGATCTGCTGGTCCTTGGTGGCCAGGTCGGCGCGCGCCGCGAAGGCGGTGCCGCCGAAGGCGGACCAGGTGCTGGAGGTGAACTGGAGGCCGCCGTAGAAGCCGTTGCCCGTGTTGATGCTCCAGTTGCCGCCGCTCTCGCACTGGGCGACCTTGTCCCAGGTGGCGACGGTGGCGGCGGAGGCGGTGCCGGAGGCGATGCAGGGGACGGTGAGGCCGACGCCCGCGACGCCGAGGGCGGCGATCACGCGACGGGTGCGGCTGGACAGACGAGTGCCGTTGGTGGGCAGCATGAAGACGCGGTCCTCTCCCACGCCTGCGAGGTGAGCTGTCGGATTCGGGCTGGAGTTGCCCGGCCGCGCTGTGGGCGCGGCTTCACCCCTAGCCCTGGACCGTTCCGGAGATCGGTCCGGGGCGACTTACCTGTGGGTCCCCCGCTCCTGCCGTGGTGCGATTTCGCGCTGCCAGGACATCCGACGGCAGGACTCGGCGTCGCGGATGAACCGGGTTCGTGTGGTCACGAACGGGGAGCACGTTAATCAGACTTAAGTTCAAACTGCAAACTGCTGTGATGCACATCACGGTTTAGTGGGAACTGCCAAAATTGCCGCTCTCCATGATCGTAAATGATCGTTTTCAGGCAACCCCGTTGTGGAAGCCCACAACTGGCAGCACTTCAGAAGTGGTGTGACGGCGCGTCGAATCGCGGGCCGGAGCGCCCGGGCAGATGCTGCGGCGGCCGTGATGCGAGCGCCCGCGACCGCGTTTCCTATTTCCTTCAAATAGGCCAGAACGGACATTCCACTTCATCGCCGTCCGACTTCCGCGCGGGACGGCCATGGACGGGCGGAGCAAAAGCGAAGGGCCCGGAACGCATGCCGTTCCGGGCCCTTCGGTGCGCGCGAACCGGCGCGCGTCGTCGACTACCGCCCTGCGGGCCCCTGGGAGGCCGCGTGGGCGCCGCGGACGCCCTCCAGAGCCCCCTC
>NZ_JBIVVI010000076.1:0-14344 GCF_044757675.1 Kitasatospora sp. NPDC091257 | reverse complement strand
CTCCCCGTCCGGAGGGGGCGGCGCCGCCCGTTGTTCGGTTTCTGTGACCACAAGGCGCCCCGAACGGGCCGTCGGACCCTGTAGCGTCGGAACTGCCATGGATATCGCCTACATTCCCAGCCCGTCGCGGGGCGTCCTGTACCTGGGACCGATCCCGCTGCGCGCCTACGCCTTCTGCATCATCCTCGGTGTCGTCGTTGCCGTCTGGCTCGGCAGCAAGCGCTGGGTCGCCCGGGGCGGTGCCAAGCACACCGTCGGCGACATCGCCGTGTGGGCCGTGCCGTTCGGCCTGGTCGGCGGCCGCCTCTACCACGTGATCACCGACGGTGGCCGGCTGTACTTCGCCGAGGGGAAGAACCCCTGGGACGCCCTCAAGATCTGGGAGGGCGGCCTCGGCATCTGGGGCGCCGTCGCGCTGGGCGCGGTCGGCGCCTGGATCGGTGCCCGCCGCCGGGGCGTGCCGCTGCCCGCGTACGCCGACGCCATCGCACCGGGCATCGCGCTCGCGCAGGCGCTGGGCCGCTGGGGCAACTACTTCAACCAGGAGCTGTACGGCCGGTCGACCACCCTGCCGTGGGGCCTGGAGATCGACAAGACGCTGGCCAACGGCGAGGTCGTGAAGGGCGTCTACCACCCGACCTTCCTGTACGAGTCGCTGTGGTGCGTCGGCGTCGCGGTGCTGGTGATCTGGGCGGACCGCCGGTTCACGCTGGGCCACGGCCGGGCGTTCGCGCTGTACGTGGCCGCGTACACGGTGGGCCGGTTCTGGACCGAGTGGCTGCGGATCGACGAGGCGCACGTCTACTTCGGCCTGCGGCTGAACGACTGGGTGTCCATCGGGGTGTTCGTCGCCGCGGTGGCGTACTTCGTGATCGTGGGCAGGACGCGGCCCGGGCGGGAGGACCCGGCGAGCATCGATCCGGCCGCGCACCTGGCGGTGGAGGAGGCCGGGTCCGGCGAGAAGAGCGACACGAGCGGGAAGAGCGGGAAGAAGGCCGAGGAGAAGGCCGAGGAGAAGGCCGACGGGAAGGCCCCGGAGAAGGCCGACGGGAAGCCGGTGCTGCGCGAGCCGGCCGGGCCCGCGGCCGGCGGAGCGGCCGCCGAGACGGTCGGCGAGGACGTCAAGAACCCCATCTGACCTGGGGCTTCCCCCGGCCGAGGCCACCCTTCGCGAGGTTTGCGAAGGGTGGCCTCAGTGGTGTTCGGACAGCCTTACTTTGCTGGAAATGCCCAGGTCAGGCGGGCTACGTTCAGGGCTGACGAACCACGACGGAGGGGAACGACGATGAGCACGATCACCATGGAGGCCGACGCCGGACACCAGCCCCGGATACCCGCGGCCGACCACCACCGGGACGTCAACGGGGGCTGGCTGCGGCCGGCCGTGTTCGGCGCGGTGGACGGGCTGGTGTCCAACTTCGCGCTGATGACCGGCGTGGTCGGCGGTGCGGCGTCCAACGGGACGGTGATCCTGACCGGGCTGGCGGGCCTGGCGGCCGGCGCCTGCTCGATGGCGGCGGGGGAGTACACCTCGGTGGCCTCGCAGCGGGAGCTGGTGCAGGCCGAGATCGAGGTCGAGCGGCTGGAGCTGAGCCGCAACCCGCACGGGGAGCTGGCCGAGCTGGCCCAGCTGTACGTGTCGCGCGGGGTGGACCCGGAGCTGGCGCACGAGGTGGCCCGGCAGCTGTCCGCCGACCCGGAGCTGGCCCTGGAGGTGCACGCCCGCGAGGAGCTGGGCGTCGACCCGACCGACCTGCCCTCGCCGCTGGTGGCGGCCGGTTCGTCGTTCCTGTGCTTCGCGCTCGGCGCGCTGCTGCCGCTGCTGCCGTACCTGCTGGGGGCGACCGCGCTGCTGCCCGCGATGCTGCTGGCCGGGGCCGGGCTGTTCCTGTGCGGCGCGGTGGTGGCCCGGGTGACGGCGCGCAGCTGGTGGTTCAGCGGGCTGCGGCAGCTGGTGCTGGGCGGTGCGGCGGCCGGGGTGACCTACCTGCTCGGGTGGCTGATCGGCGGCCATGTGGGCTGACCGGAGTCGTGCATGACTATGCTGAGCAGTGCGTGACGTTTCACACATGGGCGCCCGGCGACGCCTGGCACTGTCTCACCATTCGGGCCCCCGAGTCGCGGATTCGCATCCGCGGACGGGCTCCCGGGATGGAATCGCAGGCGTTCATGATCGGCTTCTGTGGCGATCCGGTTTCGCCCCTGTTTCGGGCGGTGGACGGTTGGGCACAATCGTCGGGACGTGCACTGTGGCGCGTCCTCCCACACACCCCCTGACCTGCGGGTCGTCCCGCCATGTGGACGGGATATTCCGCTTCTCGGGATCATGGGCATCATGTAACTTGCACGACACCGCACCATCGCATCAGGGCCAACGTCGTCCCTACTTGCACCAACTTGCCGAAAGACGACGACGGGAGAGCCGATGCTGTCTGCATCCATGCACTCCGCCAACGAGCCCCAGGCCGGCGCCGCCCGCCAGCCGTACGCGCTCGTGCCGGATGCGCGACCTGCTGCTCAGGGCCTGTACGACCCGCGGAACGAGCACGACGCCTGTGGCGTCGGTTTCGTCGCCACGCTGACCGGCATCGCCGACCACACCATCGTCGAGCAGGCGCTGAACGTCCTGCGCAACCTGGAGCACCGCGGCGCCACCGGCGCCGACCCCGACTCCGGCGACGGCGCGGGCATCCTGACCCAGATCCCCGACGCCTTCCTGCGCGGGAAGGTCTCCTTCGAGCTCCCGGCGGCCGGCTCCTACGCCGTCGGCATCGCCTTCCTGCCGCAGGACGACGAGAAGGACGCCGCGGCCGTCGCCCGGATCGAGGGCATCGCCGCCGAGGAGGGCCTGACCGTCCTCGGCTGGCGCGACGTCCCGGTCGCCCCCGACCTGCTCGGCGCCGCCGCCCGCAGCGTGATGCCGCGCTTCCGGCAGGTCTTCCTGGCCGGCGCCGACCGGGCCGGCATCGAGCTGGACCGGATCGCCTTCGTGGTCCGCAAGCGGGCCGAGCGCGAGGCCGGGGTGTACTTCCCGTCGCTGTCCGCGCGCACCATCGTCTACAAGGGCATGCTGACCACCGGCCAGCTGGAGCCCTTCTTCCCCGACCTGTCGGACCGCAGCTACGCGTCCGCGATCGGCCTGGTGCACTCGCGGTTCTCCACCAACACCTTCCCGAGCTGGCCGCTCGCCCACCCGTACCGCTTCGTCGCCCACAACGGCGAGATCAACACGGTCAAGGGCAACCGCAACTGGATGCACGCCCGGGAGTCGCAGCTCGCCACCGACCTCATCCCCGCCAACAGCAACGGGCAGGGCCTGGAGCGGATCTTCCCGATCTGCACCCCGGACCACTCCGACTCGGCCTCCTTCGACGAGGTCCTGGAGCTGCTCCACCTCGGCGGCCGCTCGCTGCCGCACTCGGTGCTGATGATGATCCCGGAGGCGTGGGAGAACCACGCCACCATGAGCCCCGCCCGCCGCGCCTTCTACCAGTACCACTCCAACCTGATGGAGCCCTGGGACGGCCCGGCCTGCGTCACCTTCACCGACGGCAACCAGATCGGCGCCGTGCTCGACCGCAACGGGCTGCGCCCGGCCCGGTACTGGATCACCGAGGACGGCCTGGTCGTCCTCTCCTCCGAGGTCGGCGTGCTCGACATCGACCAGGAGAAGGTCACCAGGAAGGGCCGCCTCCAGCCCGGCCGGATGTTCCTGGTGGACACCGCCGAGGGCCGGATCGTCCCGGACGAGGAGGTCAAGTCCGCCCTCGCCGCCGAGCACCCCTACCAGGAGTGGGTGGACGGCGGACAGATCCAGCTCGCCAAGCTGCCCGAGCGCGAGCACATCGCCCACACCCACGCCTCCGTCACCCGCCGCCAGCAGACCTTCGGCTACACCGAGGAGGAGCTGCGGGTCGTCCTCGCGCCGATGGCGCGCACCGGCGCCGAGGCGCTCGGCTCGATGGGCACCGACTCGCCGATCGCCGCACTGAGCGAGAAGCCCCGCCTGCTGTTCGACTACTTCGTGCAGCTCTTCGCGCAGGTCACCAACCCGCCGCTGGACGCCATCCGCGAGGAGCTCGTCACCTCGCTGCTGTCCAACCTCGGCCCCGAGGGCAACCTGCTGGCCGCCGAGGCCGCCGCCTGCCGCTCGGTCGGCATCACCTTCCCGGTGATCGACAACGACGAGCTGGCCAAGCTCGTCCACATCAACGCCGACGGCGACCAGCCCGGCCTCAAGGCCGTCACGCTCTCCGGCCTCTACAAGGTCGCCACCGGCGGCCAGGGCCTGGCCTCCCGGCTCGCCGAGATCGCCGCCGAGGCCGACGCGGCGATCGCCGACGGCGCCCGGATCATCGTGCTCTCCGACCGGCACTCCGACGCCGAGCACGCGCCGATCCCCTCGCTGCTGCTCACCTCGGCCGTCCACCACCACCTGATCCGCACCAAGCAGCGCACCCGGGTGTCGCTGCTGGTCGAGGCGGGCGACGTCCGCGAGGTGCACCACGTCGCCCTGCTGATCGGCTACGGCGCCGGGGCGGTCAACCCGTACCTGGCGATGGAGACGGTCGAGGACCTGGTCGCCCAGGGCGTGTTCATCGCGGGCGTCGAGCCCGAGAAGGCCATCCGGAACCTGATCAAGGCACTCGGCAAGGGCGTGCTCAAGGTCATGTCCAAGATGGGCATCTCGACCGTGGCCTCCTACCGCGGCGCCCAGGTCTTCGAGGCCATCGGCCTCTCCCACGACCTGGTCGACGGCTACTTCGCCGGCACCACCACCAAGCTCGGCGGCATCGGCCTGGAGGAGATCGCCCGCGAGACGGCCGCCCGGCACGCCAAGGCGTACCCGGCCTCCGGCATCCCGGCCGCGCACCGCGCCCTGGAGATCGGCGGCGAGTACCAGTGGCGCCGCGAGGGCGAGCCGCACCTGTTCGACCCGGACACCGTCTTCCGGCTCCAGCACGCCACCCGCAACCGCCGCTACGACATCTTCAAGCAGTACACGGACCGGGTGAACGAGCAGTCCGAGCGGCTCATGACGCTGCGCGGCCTGTTCCAGCTGGACGGCCTCGGCCGGGAGCCGATCCCGGTCGAGGAGGTCGAGCCGGTCTCCGAGATCGTCAGGCGCTTCTCCACCGGCGCCATGTCGTACGGCTCGATCTCGCGCGAGGCGCACGAGACCCTGGCCATCGCGATGAACCGCCTCGGCGGCAAGTCCAACACCGGCGAGGGCGGCGAGGACCCGGACCGGCTGTACGACCCGGAGCGCCGCTCGGCGATCAAGCAGGTCGCCTCCGGCCGGTTCGGCGTCACCTCCGAGTACCTGGTCAACGCCGACGACATCCAGATCAAGATGGCCCAGGGCGCCAAGCCCGGCGAGGGCGGCCAGCTGCCCGGCCACAAGGTGTACCCCTGGGTCGCCAGGACCCGGCACTCCACCCCGGGCGTCGGCCTGATCTCGCCGCCGCCGCACCACGACATCTACTCGATCGAGGACCTGGCGCAGCTGATCCACGACCTCAAGAACGCCAACCCGGCGGCCCGCATCCACGTGAAGCTGGTCTCCGAGGTCGGCGTCGGGACGGTCGCGGCGGGCGTCTCCAAGGCGCACGCGGACGTCGTGCTGGTGTCCGGACACGACGGCGGGACGGGCGCCTCGCCGCTCACCTCCCTGAAGCACGCCGGCGGGCCCTGGGAGCTCGGACTCGCCGAGACCCAGCAGACGCTGCTGCTCAACGGGCTGCGCGAGCGCATCGTCGTCCAGACCGACGGCCAGCTGAAGACCGGCCGCGACGTGGTGATCGCCGCGCTGCTCGGCGCCGAGGAGTTCGGCTTCGCGACCGCCCCGCTGGTGGTCTCCGGCTGCATCATGATGCGCGTCTGCCACCTGGACACCTGCCCGGTCGGCGTCGCGACCCAGAACCCGGTGCTGCGCGAGCGGTTCTCCGGCAAGCCCGAATTCGTGGTCAACTTCTTCGAGTTCATCGCCGAGGAGGTCCGGGAGATCCTGGCCTCGCTGGGCCTGCGCTCGATCGAGGAGGCCATCGGCCACGCCGAGCACATCGACGCCCGGGCCGCGATCGACCACTGGAAGGCCGCCGGGCTGGACCTCGCCCCGCTGTTCCACGTGCCCGCACTGCCCGAAGGGGCCGCCCGGCACCGCACCACCACCCAGGACCACGCGCTCGACAAGGCCCTGGACAACCAGCTGATCACGCTCGCCGAGGACGCGCTGGAGCGCGGCGACGCCGTCCGCATCCAGCTGCCGATCCGCAACGTCAACCGCACCGTCGGCACCATGCTCGGCCACGAGGTGACCAAGCGGTACCGCGGCGAGGGCCTGCCGGAGGGGACCATCGACGTCACCTTCACCGGCTCCGCCGGGCAGTCCTTCGGCGCGTTCCTGCCGCGCGGCGTGACCCTGCGCCTGGAGGGCGACGCCAACGACTACGTCGGCAAGGGCCTCTCGGGCGGCGTCGTCGTCGTCCGCCCGGCCCGCGAGGCGGCGGCCATCGGCAACGACGCCCAGAACCACGTCATCGCCGGCAACACCATCGGCTACGGCGCCACCTCGGGCCGCGTCCACCTGCGCGGCAAGGCCGGCGAGCGCTTCGCCGTCCGCAACTCCGGGGCCACCCTGGTGGTCGAGGGCGTGGGCGACCACGGCCTGGAGTACATGACCGGCGGCCGGGTCGTCGTCCTCGGCGAGACCGGACGCAACCTCGCGGCGGGCATGTCCGGCGGCATCGCGTACGTCCTGGACCTGCGCCCCGCCAACGTCAACGACGGCATGGTGGGCATCGAGGCCCCCACCGCCGCCGACCGCGACTGGCTGCGCGACACCGTGCAGCAGCACTACGAGGAGACCGGCTCCACCGTCGCCGCCGAACTCCTGGCGGACTGGGGCAGCGGGGTCTCCCGCTTCTCCAAGATCATGCCGACCGACTACAAGGCAGTGCTCGCCGCCAAGGACGCCGCTGAGCGCGATGGCCTCTCCGAGGCCGAGACCACCGCGAAGATGATGGAGGCGGCTAATGGCTGACCCCAAGGGCTTCCTGACCACGCCCAAGCAGCTGGCCGAGCGCCGCCCGGTCGACGTCCGCCTCAAGGACTGGAACGAGGTCTACGTCGAGCGCAGCCTCCTGCCGATCATCACCGAGCAGGCCGGCCGCTGCATGGACTGCGGCATCCCGTTCTGCCACAACGGCTGCCCGCTCGGGAACCTCATCCCCGAGTGGAACGACCTGGCCTACCGGGACGACTTCGTCGGCGCGATCGAGCGGCTGCACGCCACCAACAACTTCCCGGAGTTCACCGGCCGGCTCTGCCCGGCTCCGTGCGAGTCCGCGTGCGTCCTCGGCATCAACCAGGACGCGGTGACCATCAAGAACGTCGAGGTCACCATCATCGACAAGGCCTGGGACCGGGGCGGGGTCACCCCGCAGGTGCCCGAGCGCCTCTCCGGCAAGACCGTCGCCGTGGTGGGCTCCGGCCCGGCCGGCCTCGCCGCCGCCCAGCAGCTCACCCGGGCCGGGCACACCGTCGTGGTGTACGAGCGGGCCGACCGGATCGGCGGACTGCTGCGCTACGGCATCCCCGAGTTCAAGATGGAGAAGCGCCACATCAACCGCCGCATCGAGCAGATGCGGGCGGAGGGCACCCGGTTCCGCACCGGCGTGCACGTCGGCGAGGACATCACCGGCCAGCAGCTGCGCGAGCGCTTCGACGCCGTGGTCGTCGCGGCCGGCGCCACCACCGCCCGCGACCTGCCGGTGCCCGGACGCGAGCTCAAGGGCATCCACCAGGCCATGGAGTACCTGCCGCTGGCCAACAAGGTGCAGGAGGGCGACTTCGTCGAGGCGCCGATCAGCGCCAAGGGCAAGCACGTGGTCGTGATCGGCGGCGGCGACACCGGCGCGGACTGCGTCGGCACCGCGCACCGGCAGGGGGCGGCCTCCGTCACCCAGCTGGAGATCATGCCGCGGCCCGGCGAGGAGCGGCCCGGGCACCAGCCGTGGCCGACCATGCCGATGACCTACAAGGTCACCTCCGCGCACGAGGAGGGCGGCGAGCGGATCTACTCCGTCAACACCACCCGCTTCACCGGCGACGAGGACGGCAACGTCCAGGAACTGCACCTCGTCGAGGTGGAGTTCAAGGACGGCCGGTTCGAGCCGGTGCCCGGCACCGAGCGGGCCGTCCCGGCACAGCTGGTCACCCTGGCCATGGGCTTCACCGGGACGGACGTGCGGAACGGGCTGGTCGAGCAGCTGGGAGCGGACCTCGACGCGCGCGGTAACATTGCCCGCGATGGCCGGTTCGCCACCAATGTCGATGGCGTGTACGTCTGCGGAGACGCCGGCCGTGGCCAGTCGCTGATCGTCTGGGCCATCGCGGAAGGCCGTTCGGCCGCCGCCGCGGTGGACAGGTACCTGGGCGGCAAGACCCCGCTTCCCGCCCCGATCCGGCCCACGGACCGCCCCCTGGTGGTCTGACGGACGGACGGTCCGACCGGCCTCCACCGAACGCCCGGCGCCGCATCGCCGGGAGCTCAACCCGCTGCCCCCGCCAGCGTCGCCGGGCCAACGCGGTCTCCTGGCGCCTGCCCTCTTCCCCGACCAGTTGGAGGGCGGGCGCCGTCGCGTTCCCCGACGGCCGTCAGGCGCCGGGAGCAGCGGCTCGGGGCCCGGAACTCCGGGCCGGGGACGACCCGGACACCGCCCGGGCTGCGGCGACACCCGGACAAACGTCCGGAGCCGTGATCCGTCCGGCGGGATCCCGCACAGTGGGCTGTTGTTCGTCGGTGCCAAGTGGCAGACTGCGGCCGACGGCCGGGGGGCTGGGCGAGTGCGGAGGACGACTTCGATGGGCACGACTCAGGCAGGCGGGGGCGCCACCGTACGGCGTCTGCTGCTCGGCACCCAGCTGCGCAAGCTCCGCGAGGCCAGAGGCGTCAGTCGGGAGGAGGCCGGGTACTCGATCCGCGCCTCCGAGTCCAAGATCAGCCGGATGGAGCTCGGCCGGGTCGGCTTCAAGGAACGCGACGTGGCCGACCTGCTGACCCTGTACGGGGTCGAGGCCGATCAGGAGCGGGCCACCGTCCTCGGACTGCTGCGCGACGCCAACGTCAGCTCCTGGTGGCACGAGTACGGGGACGTGCTGCCCGGCTGGTTCCAGAACTACCTGGGGCTGGAGGAGGCCGCGGCCGAGATCCGCAGCTACGAGGTCCAGTTCGTCCACGGGCTGCTCCAGACCGCCGACTACGCCCGGGCCGTGGTCACCGCCGGCGGCCACGTCCACGGACCGGAGGAGATCGAGCGCCGGGTCGACGTACGGCTCAAGCGGCAGGCGGTGCTGACCGCCGAGCGGGCGCCGCAGCTGGTCGCCGTCCTGGACGAGGCCGCGCTGCGCCGGCCCTGGGGCGGGCCGGAGCTGATGCGCGGCCAGCTGGACCGGCTGCTGGAGCTCGGCGAGCTGCCCAACGTCCGGCTCCAGGTGCTGCCGCTGGGCAACGCCGGGCTGAGCGCGGAGAGCGGCGCCTTCACCGTCCTGGGCTTCGCCGAGGCCGAGCTGGCCGACGTGGTGTACCTGGAGCAGTTCACCACCGCGCTCTACCTCGACAAGCCCGCCGAGGTGGCCGAGTACCGGCACGCGATGGACGACCTGGTCGCGGACAGCCTGAGCCCGGAACCGACCCGGAACCTGCTGTACGCGATGCGCCAGGAGTTGTAAGACGTCAGTACGATGACTTCCCATCAGGTCGGTGCATGAGAGGGAACAGATGTCGTACTTCTCCGAGTTGGCGCTGCAGTACATCGACGGCGAGTGGTGCAGCGGCAGCGGCTCCTGGGACATCGTCGACGTCGACCCCTACACCGGCGACAAGCTCGCCACCATCACCGTCGCCACCGGCGCCGAGGTCGACCGGGCCTACCGCGCCGCCGAGCGCGCCCAGAAGGCATGGGCCGCCGCCAACCCGTACCAGCGGCGGCTGGTCTTCGAGCGCGCGCTGCGGCTGCTGGAGGAGCGCGAGCCGGAGATCGTCCCGGCGATCATGGCGGAACTCGGCGGCACCGCGCTGAAGGCGGGCTTCGAGCTGTCGCTCGTCAAGGACGTGCTGCGGGAGTGCCTGCACCTGTCGGTGGCCTCCGAGGGCCGGCTGCTGGCCTCGCCCGCCCCGGGCCGGGAGAACCGGCTCTACCGGCTGCCGGTCGGCGTCGTCGGCGTGATCAGCCCCTTCAACTTCCCGCTCTTCCTGGCGCTCAAGGCCGTCGCCCCGGCCCTCGCGCTCGGCAACGGCGTCGTCCTCAAGCCGCACCAGGAGACCCCGGTCGTCGGCGGCGGACTGATCGCGAAGCTCTTCGAGGACGCGGGGCTGCCGCCCGGCCTGCTGAACGTGGTGATCACCGACATCGCCGAGATCGGCGACGGCTTCCTGGAGCACCCGGTGCCCAAGGTGATCTCCTTCACCGGCTCCGACAAGATCGGCCGGCACGTCGCCACCGTCGCCGCCGCGCACTTCAAGCGGACGGTCCTGGAGCTCGGCGGCAACAGCGCGCTGATCGTGCTCGACGACGCCGACGTGGACCACGCCGTGGACGCCGCGGTGTTCAGCCGCTTCGTCCACCAGGGGCAGGTCTGCATGGCCGCCAACCGGGTGCTGGTGGACCGCCGCGTCGAGGCCGAGTTCACCGAGAAGTTCGTCGCCAAAGTCGCCTCGCTCACCGTCGGCGACCCGAGGGACCCGGCCACCCACATCGGCCCGCTGATCAACCCCGTCCAGGCCGGCGCCCTCGACGCCCAGGTCGACCAGGCGCTCGCGGCCGGCGCCACCGCGCTGCTGCGCGGCACCACGGTCGGCAGCCTGATGGCGCCGACCGTGCTCACCGGCCTCGCCGAGGACGCGCCGATCCTGCGGAACGAACTCTTCGGCCCGGTCGTGCTGCTGGTGCCCTTCGACGGCGAGGACGAGGCCGTGCGGCTCGCCAACAACACGCCGTTCGGACTCAGCGGCGCGGTGCACACCGCGAACGTCGAGCGCGGCGTGAAGCTCGCCCAGCGGATCGAGACCGGCATGATCCACGTCAACGGCGGCACCATCGCCGACGAGCCGGGCGTGCCCTTCGGCGGCGAGAAGAACTCCGGCGTCGGCCGCCTCAACGGCGAGTCCACGGTGGACGCCTTCACCACGCTGAAGTGGATCTCCGTCCAGCACGAGCGCGCGGTCTTCCCGTTCTGACCGAGCGGGCGGACACGCGGGCCTCCCGGCGGCAGCCGCCGGGAGGCCCGTGGTCTCAGGCGGGGTAGCGGAGCAGGGCGTCGGTGGCGAGCTCGAAGCCGAAGGGGGCCGGGAGCGGGACGCGGTCACCGAACGTGCCGTTCCACCGCTGGTGGTAGCCGCTGCCGGAGGGCTCGGAGTAGAGCGTCAGGTCGCCCTCGCGCGGATCGATCACCAGGTACAGCGGGATGGCCGTCAGCGGGTAGTCGCGGACCTTGCCGACCAGGTCGTTCTCCGGGTTCGACGGGGAGACGATCTCCACGGCGATGGCCGCCTGCTCGGCGGGGACCTGGTTGCCGCCCTCCTCCAGTGCCGAGAGGGGGATGTAGGTCAGGTCGGGGTTGCGCAACTTGCCGACGTTCGGGGAGGCGAGGTCGGTGTTCTCGCTCGGCATCAGGTCGGCGGGTTCGTGGGCCTCGAACTGCCTGCGGATGAGCAGCAGGTTGCGCTGGTGGATCACCGAGGGGCCGGCCAGCATGATGATCTCGTCACCGGAGATCTCGATCTTCCACCCGTTGGGAGGCGTCAGACTCTGCGCGTAGGCCAGCAGCCGGGCGTGGCGGTCTGGGATCGGGAACTCGCTCATGGCGCCATTCTTCCCCCGGGCAGGCCGAAAGGCCGTCGCCGGCGGGGCGACGGCCTTTCGGCGGGGGCGTCGGTCAGAAGACCGGCTGGCCGGCGCGGACGAGGCGCCAGGAGTCGGTGAAGAACTCGGCGGGGTCGATGGTGCCCTTGGCCTTCACCCAGGCGATCATGGTGTTGCGGATCTCGTCGGAGTTCGACCAGACCATCTTGGCCTTGGCGACGTGCGGGAAGTTGCCGCCGCCGTTGGCCCGGTAGTTGTTGACGGCGAGGACGAACTCGGCGGCCGGATCGATCGGCTTGCCCTGGAAGGACAGGTTGACGATCCGCGAGCCCTTCGGCTGGGCGATGTCGATGTCGTAGCTCAGGCCGTAGACCGAGTCGTAGTTGTAGTCCGGAGTGGCCTCGGCGCCGGTCAGGGCCTCCTTGTCGACCGGGGCGCCCGGGGCGAGCTGGTTGTAGTACTTGACCGAGTACTCCAGGTAGTCCTTGAGCTGGGCGCCCGTCAGGACGCGGGCCTCCAGGGTGTTCTCGTAGATGTAGAGGCCCGCGGCGTCGCGCAGCTTGACCTGGCCGGACGGGATCAGCGCGGTGCGGTTGAACGGGGCGGCCTGGGCCAGCACCGGGAGCTTGGCGTACTGCCCGCCCGCCAGCGCGGCCTTGACGGCGTCGGCCTGGACCTTGCCGATCAGGTCGATGATCGGGGTGGCCTTGAAACGGGCGTCGGCGATCGACAGCTCGATCTTGCTGGTGCCGATGTTCTGGTTGACGTACGCGACGACCTTCTTGTGCTGCCCGGCGATCGCGTCGGTGATCTCCGGGTTCTCCGGCACGGTGTTGGAGTTCAGCAGTCGCGCGGAGACCGAGGAGACCTTCCAGGCGCCGGCCGCGAACTCGACCTCGAAGTCGAAGCAGGTCAGCCGCTGGCCGTAGCAGAGCGGCTCGGAGAGCACGACCGTCCGGCCGGTCTTCTTGTTGACGACCAGGCGCTGCGCGATCTCCTTGTGGGCGTGGCCCACCAGCACCGCGTCGATGTCGGGGACGGTCTCCGCCAGGGCCACCGAGGCGTTCTCGGCCCAGGGCAGCTGGTCGCCCCAGGTGGTCGCCTCGTCGCAGCCGGAGTGCGAGGAGACCACGATGACGTCCGCGCCGGCCGCCTTCATCTTCGGCACCCAGGCGGCGGCGGTCTCGACGATGCCCGGGAAGACCATCTTGCCGCTGACGTTGGCCTTGTCCCAGATCGCGATGCCCGGGTTGGTGAGGCCGAGGATGCCGACCTTCACCGGACGGCCCCCGCCCAGCCGCAGCTCCTTGATCACGTACGGCTTGAAGGCCGGCTTCTCGTTCTTCGCGTTCAGCGCGTTGGCGCCGAGCAGCGGGAACTCCAGCTGGTCCTGGTAGGCCTTCAGGAGCGGGATGCCGTAGTTGAACTCGTGGTTGCCGAGCGCGGCGGCGTCGTACTCCATGAGGTTCATGGCGACGGCCATCGGGTGGTCCGGCACGGTGTCGGCCTCGGTGTCGATCGACTCGATCCGGGCGTAGTAGTAGGACAGCTGGGTGCCCTGGATGGTGTCGCCCGAGTCGATCAGCAGGCAGCGGTTCCAGCCCTTCTCCTCGCGCACCTGGTTGGCCAGCGTGGAGATCTTGGCGAGGCCGACCGCGTTGTGGGCCTTGTCGCTGTACTCGGCGTCGGTGAAGTAGTCCCAGTTGAGCACCCGGCCGTGCAGATCGGTGGTGCCCATGACGGTGAAGGCCTGCTTGTTCGGCTGGCGCTGCTGGCCCTTGGCGGCCGCCGTGTCCGGCTGGGCGGCCGCGGCGGAGGGGGCGGCGGCCAGGGTGGCGCCACCGGCCAGGGCGGCGCCGGCGGCGGTGGCGGCGGACCGGGTGACGAAGTCACGGCGGTTCAGGGGCATGGACGACTCTCCCGAGTGGGAACGACGGCGGATGGACCGTCAACTGGCATTCGTTGGCAAGTGCGCGTGTACGCGTCGACGCGCGTAGAAGGACGCGCGTAGAAGTGTGCCGTGCGGCCCGGGGTGGTGGATAGCCCCCGGACCTGTCCAAGAGGTGAGATCTTGGCGACTCGTTCGTGACGGGAACGGGGGAGGTCCGGGGTGGTAGGCCGGCGGATGGCGGATGGCGGATGGCGGATGGCGGGCGGCGGGCGGCAGGCGGCGGGTCAGGACGGCGGACGGCGGGTCAGGACGGCGGGGTCAGGACAATTCGCCCATGAGCCGGTCGACCTCGTGGCCCAGTCGGAGCGCCGGGTCCGGATCGTCCGGCCCCGCCCACGGCTGCCAGGTCCGCGCCCGCAGGTAACCGGCCACCGCGACCGGCAGCCGGTGCCGGACGATCCGCTCCGCCACCGGGCCCCGGCCGGCCGCCCGCAGCGCCGCCAGCAGGCCGTCCACCCCGGCGGAGGGCGGCAGCGGCACGCTGTCCAGGTAGGCGGCCAGCGCCACCAGCTCCGGATCGGGCGCGGGG
>NZ_JBIVVI010000075.1:0-14476 GCF_044757675.1 Kitasatospora sp. NPDC091257 | reverse complement strand
GATGGCCCGCCGCGGCGGCCCGCCCCCCGGCGGCGCCCCGCTGCCCGGCCAGCGCCGCCCCGGCGCGCACGGCGGACCGGTCGGCCCGGGCGGCATGCCGACCCGGCTGGCCGAGCTGGGGCTGCCGCGCGGGCGCTGAGCCCGCGGGGAGTCCGCGGGACGCGACCGGCGGACCCCGGAAACGCGACCGGTCCGCACGCCCCCGATGGGCGTGTCGGACCGGTCCGGGGGACGGTGCCTCCCGCGGCGGCGTCAGTCCTTGATCTCGCAGAGCGCGGCGCCGCTGCTGACGCTCGCGCCCACCTCGGCCTTGAGACCGGAGACGGTGCCCGCCTTGTGGGCGTTCAGCGGCTGCTCCATCTTCATCGCCTCCAGGACCACGATCAGCTCGCCCTCGGCGACGACCTGGCCCTCCTCCACGGCGACCTTGACGATGGTGCCCTGCATCGGCGAGGCCAGGGTGTCGCCGCTGACGGCCGAACCGGCCTTCTTGGCGCCCACCCGGCGCTTGGCCTTGGCGGCACCCGCCGCACCGGCCGCCGGGGCCGTCGCGACGCCCAGCGAGGACGGCAGCGAGACCTCGATCCGCTTGCCGCCGACCTCGACCACCACGGTCTCCCGGGTCTCGGCCTCCTCGCCGTCACCGGCCGCGCCGGCGAACGGCGGGATGGTGTTGTCGAACTCGGTCTCGATCCACCGGGTGAAGACCTTGAACGGCTCGTCGCTGCCGTGCACCTCCGGCGCGAACGCCGGGTCGACGACGGCCGCCCGGTGGAACGGGATGGCGGTGGCCATGCCCTCCACCTTGAACTCGGCCAGCGCGCGGCGGGCCCGCTCCAGGGCCTGCTTGCGGTCGCGGCCGGTGACGACCAGCTTGGCCAGCAGCGAGTCCCAGGCCGGGCCGATGACCGAGCCGGTCTCCACGCCGGAGTCCAGGCGCACGCCCGGGCCGGACGGCGGGGCGAACAGCGTCACGGTGCCGGGCGCGGGCAGGAAGTTGCGGCCCGGGTCCTCGCCGTTGATGCGGAACTCGAAGGAGTGGCCGCGCACCTCGGGGTCGCCGTAGCCGAGCTCCTCGCCGTCGGCGATCCGGAACATCTCGCGGACCAGGTCGAGGCCGGTGACCTCCTCGGTGACCGGGTGCTCCACCTGGAGACGGGTGTTGACCTCCAGGAAGGAGATCGTGCCGTCCAGGGCGACCAGGAACTCGCAGGTCCCGGCGCCCTCGTAGCCGGCCTCCTTCAGGATGGCCTTGGACGCCCGGTACAGCTCGGCGTTCTGCTCGGCGGTCAGGAACGGCGCGGGCGCCTCCTCGACGAGCTTCTGGTGGCGGCGCTGCAGCGAGCAGTCACGGGTGGAGACGACCACCACGTTGCCGTGCTTGTCGGCCAGGCACTGGGTCTCCACGTGCCGCGGGTTGTCCAGGTAGCGCTCGACGAAGCACTCGCCGCGGCCGAAGGCGGCGACGGCCTCGCGCACCGCGGACTCGTACAGCTCGGGGATCTCCTCCAGCGTGCGGGCGACCTTGAGGCCGCGGCCGCCACCGCCGAAGGCCGCCTTGATGGCGACCGGCAGGCCGTGCTCCCGGGCGAAGACGACGACCTCGTCGGCGCCCGAGACCGGGTCCGGCGTGCCGGCCACCAGCGGGGCACCGGCCCGCTGGGCGACGTGCCGGGCGGTCACCTTGTCGCCGAGGTCGCGGATGGCCTGCGGCGGCGGGCCGATCCAGATCAGACCCGCGTCGAGGACGGCCTGGGCGAAGTCGGCGTTCTCCGACAGGAACCCGTAGCCGGGGTGGACGGCGTCGGCGCCGGAGTCGGCGGCCGCCCTGAGGACCTTGGCGATGTCCAGGTAGCTGGTAGCGGGGGTGTCACCGCCCAGCGCGTAAGCCTCGTCGGCCGCGCGGACGTGCAGCGCATCCCGGTCCGGCTCGGCGTAGACGGCGACGCTGGCGATACCGGCGTCCGAGCAGGCCCTGGCGACGCGGACGGCGATTTCCCCGCGGTTGGCGATGAGCACCTTGCGCACTGTGGCTCCCTTCTTGAACCTCGTTGAGTTTATGGATTCCTGGGCAGTACCGGCGAGTAGCCCCGGGTTGTGAACTATCCCACACGCTCGGTGATGGCTTTTCCGGCCCCTTCCGCGGCCCCGCGGACGACGCCGCAGGTCGGCGCCGGTCCCCCCGGATCGGGCGGGGCCACGGCGGGTGACCGGCCGGCGGCGTGGCGGGGAGGTGGCATCGGCCACAGTCTCGCGCGGACCGCTCAAGCGGCGCCTGAGCGGGCGCCTGGCCGCTGCAGCGCCTCGGCCGTCACGTCGGCCGCCACCTCGACCATGTCCGGCCCGTACGCCTCCGGATTGACCACCCGCAGGACGAGCGCGAAGGTGCCGTCCTGCCCGTACCTCCGGGCGAGTTCGCGGTGGTGCGCGACCAGGTGGCGCACCCCGGCCTGGTTGGCGACGCCGGTCTGGCCGGCGACCAGGAACACCGGGCGGCCGCCGTCCGGGGTGGAGATCCGGGCGAGCAGGGCGTGCGCCTGGTCGCGGTCGGCGGTGTAGTCGCGCTCGCCCACCACGATCACGTTGCTGCCGGGACCCGGCCCGGAGGTGACGAGCACGCCGGGCAGGGCCCAGGCCAGGTGCGCGGCCATCCGCTCGTTGCTGACCGGACCGCCCAGGCACAGCTCGGTCTTGGCGCCCAGGCCGCGGTGCGCGGCGTCGTGGGCGACCAGTTCGGGACGCGCCCCGCACTCCTCGACCAGCCCGGCCAGCCACATCAGCGCGTAGGCGTCGCGCCGGGTCACGGTGTGCGCGTGCGAGCCCGTCCCGATGCTGCGCGGCACCACGATCAGGCACTCGCTGCCGCTCGGCAGCCCGAAGAACGCCCGCACCCGTTCGACCTTGCGGCGCCGCCGCAGCACCTGGGCCAGCCAGCCGAGGACAGCGCTGATCGCACTGGCCACCAGGCCGAGCACCACGTTGAGCACGCTGTCGGTCATCTTCCGCGCCCCTCCCCGTTCGGACGCCGGTCAGCTTAGGGCGACAGGGGCGCGGTGCGGCAGGTCAGTCGGCCCACAGATCGGTGATGCGCACGCCCAGGTCGGCGAGCAGCCGGCGCAGCAGCGGCAGGGAGAGGCCGATGACGTTGCCCGGATCGCCGTCGATGCCGTCGATGAACGGCGCCGAGCGGCCGTCCAGGGTGAACGCCCCGGCCACGTGCAGCGGTTCGCCCGAGGCCACGTACGCGGCGACCTCGGCGTCGTCCGGGGTGCCGAAGCGGACGGTGGTGGAGGCGGTGGCCGAGGACTGCCGGCCGGTCGTGGTGTCGATCACGCAGTGGCCGGTGCGCAGCACGCCGGCGCGCCCGCGCATCGACTGCCAGCGGGCCAGCGCCTCGGCGGCGTCGGCGGGCTTGCCGAGGGCCCGGCCGTCCAGTTCCAGGACGGAGTCGCAGCCGATCACCAGCTCGCCGTCGGCGAGTTCGGCGGCGACGGCCTTCGCCTTGGCCTCGGCCAGCACGAGCGCGAGTTCGGCGGGGGTGGCGGCGGTGATCGCGTCCTCGTCGACGCCGCTGACCACCACGCGCGGGTCGAGGCCCGCCTGGCGCAGCAGCCCGAGGCGGGCGGGGGAGGCGGAGGCGAGGACGAGGGCGCGCTGGTCGGTCATGCCCACCAGGGTAGGGGGTGCTCCTATCCGCCGTTCGGGTGAACGGTTCAGCTGAAGGGCTGGGAGAGCATCATCAGCACGGCGCCGACCAGCACCAGGACGGCGATCACCTTGCCGGCCCGCTGCATCCGCTCCTGCATCCGACGGGCCTCGGGCGAGGGCTCGTCACGGGGATCTGACCAGAGCACCCGTCCAGAGTGCGCCGCGCGGGGCGCGGGCGCCTGAGTATCCGTACTCAGGTTCCGGGCGGAGCGGGCGCCCGGGAACACGCGGAGCGGGCGGCCGGCGGGGCCGGTCGCCCGCTCCGCACGGCGGGTGTCAGTGCGCCCAGCCCGAGGTCCGCCAGGCGTTCACGGCGGGGCGGACGGCGGGGCGGTGCAGGCGGGCGCGGTCGTTCCAGGGGGACGCCGGGCCGGCACCGGCCAGGCGCGCCGCCTCGGCGGCGGCCTGCGCGGCGGCGGCCCGGGCCTGGACCACCGCCAGGACGGTGGCCAGTTCCTCGGGGGTCGGCTGCCCGTGCAGTACGTGGATCGGGGACATGGCTGCTTCTCTCCCGACAGGGACGGGGCCTACAGGGGGATGTTGCCGTGCTTCTTCGGCGGCAGCACCTCGCGCTTGCCGCGCAGCGCCCGCAGACCGCGGACGATGTGCCGGCGGGTCTCGCTCGGCGCGATCACCGCGTCCACGTAGCCGCGCTCGGCCGCCAGGTACGGGTTCAGCAGGGTGTCCTCGTACGAGGCGATCAGCTCGGCCCGCTTCTCCTCGACGGTGCCGGCCGCCTCGGCCTCGGCGATCTCCCGGCGGTGCAGGATGTTGACCGCGCCCTGCGCGCCCATCACGGCGATCTGCGCGGTCGGCCAGGCCAGGTTGAGGTCGGCGCCCAGGTGCTTGGAGCCCATGACGTCGTACGCGCCGCCGAAGGCCTTGCGGGTGATCACGGTGATCAGCGGGACGGTGGCCTCGGCGTAGGCGTAGATCAGCTTGGCGCCGCGCCGGATGATGCCGTCCCACTCCTGCTCGGTGCCGGGCAGGAAGCCGGGCACGTCGACGAAGGTCAGCACCGGGACGTTGAACGAGTCGCAGGTGCGGATGAAGCGGGCGGCCTTCTCGCTGGCGTTGATGTCCAGGCACCCGGCCAGGTCCATCGGCTGGCTGCCGACGATGCCGACGGACTGGCCCTCGACCCGGCCGAAGCCGGTGATGATGTTGCCCGCGTACAGCGGCTGGGTCTCCAGGAACTCGCCGTCGTCGACGATGTGCTCGATCACCGTGCGCATGTCGTACGGCTGGTTCGCCGAGTCCGGCACGATGGTGTCGAGTTCGAGGTCCTCCTCGGTGACCGTGAGGTCGGCCTGCTCGGGGTAGGACGGCGGGTCGCTCAGGTTGTTGGACGGCAGGTACGAGAGCAGGCTCTTGACGTACTCGATCGCCTCCTTCTCGTCGGCGGCCAGGTAGTGCGCGTTGCCCGACTTGGCGTTGTGGGTGCGCGCGCCGCCCAGCTCCTCCATCGCGACGTCCTCGCCGGTGACGGTCTTGATCACGTCCGGGCCGGTGATGAACATGTGCGAGGTCCGGTCGGCCATCACCACGAAGTCGGTGATCGCGGGGGAGTACACCGCGCCGCCCGCGCAGGGGCCCATGATCAGCGAGATCTGCGGGACGACGCCGGAGGCGTGCACGTTGCGCCGGAAGATCTCGCCGTACAGGCCGAGCGAGACCACGCCCTCCTGGATCCGGGCGCCGCCGGAGTCGTTGATGCCGATGACCGGGCAGCCGGTCTTCAGCGCGAAGTCCATCACCTTGACGATCTTCTCGCCGAACACCTCGCCGAGCGAGCCGCCGAAGACGGTGAAGTCCTGGGCGAACACGGCGACCTGGCGGCCGTCCACGGTGCCGTAGCCGGTCACCACGCCGTCGCCGTACGGCCGGTTCTTCTCCTGGCCGAAGTTGGTCGAGCGGTGCCGGGCGAACTCGTCGAACTCCACGAAGGAGTCCTCGTCCAACAGTTCCGCGACCCGCTCGCGGGCGGTCAGCTTGCCCTTGGCGTGCTGCTTCTCCACGGCCTTCGCGGAGCCGGAGTGCACCGCCTCGTCCAGCCTTCGCCGCAGGTCGGCGAGCTTGCCGGCGGTGGTGTGGGGGTCGTACGACGCCTCGGTCATCCGGTGGCTCTCCCTGATCCATGGCCGCGACCTGTTCGAGTGCGCGCGGGGCCGGGTGGTGGGCCCGCGCATGAGGGCAGGGCGGCGCTACGAACTACCGCTGGGTAGCGTAGCCAGCGCGGAGGGCGATGCGGCACGTCCTGGCGTCATGACCATCGACACAGTTCTGTTGACGGGTGTTCTGCGGGACGATGGGGCGGCCTGCGTCCCGGATCGGTCCTAGGGTTTTCCCATGACCGCACCCGAGACCCCCCGCCGCAGCGGACTGCGCGGCTTCGGCCACGCCGGACCGTCGCCCTGGACCGACCTGGACCGTCCGCCGCTGGACGAGGAGGCGCTGCGCCACGACCTGCTCGTCCCGGGCGGCCTGTGGACCTCGCTGGACGTCGTCGCCGAGACCGGCTCCACCAACAGCGACCTCGCCGCCCGGGCCGCGGCGGGCGCCGCCCAGGGCGCGGTGCTGGTGGCCGAGGCACAGAGTGCCGCCCGCGGCCGGCTGGGCCGGCAGTGGACCGCCCCGCCCCGCTCCGGGCTGTTCCTGTCCGTGCTGCTGCGCCCCGAGGGGGTGCCGGTCGAGCGGTACGGCTGGCTGCCGATCCTGGCCGGGGTGGCCGCGGCCAGCACGCTCGGCCGGGTCGCCGGGGTCGAGGTCGGCCTGAAGTGGCCCAACGACCTCCAGACGGAGATCGACGGCGCGGAGCGCAAGCTCGGCGGCATCCTCACCGAGCTGTCGGGCGGCGCGGTGGTGGTCGGCATGGGCCTCAACGTCTCGCTGCGCACGGAGGAACTGCCCGTCCCCGCCGCCGCCTCGCTCGCGCTGGCCGGCGCCTCCACCACCGACCGGGGCACCCTGCTGCGCGCCCTGCTGCGCGAGCTGGCCGAGCTGTACCGGGAGTGGACGGCCGCCGCGGGCGACCCGCACGCCAGCGACCTGCTGCGCGCCTACGCGGACCGCTGCACCACGCTCGGCCGCCGGGTGAAGGTGCACCTGCCGGGCGACCGCGAGCTGGTCGGCGAGGCGGTGGCGGTGGACGGCGACGGGCGGCTGGTGGTCCGCACGCCCGACGGCGTACGCCGGGCGGTCGGTGCCGGGGACGTCGTCCACGTGCGCCCCGAGGCCCGCTGAACGGCAGTCTTCACCACCCCTTGACCCGGGCTGATGCCCCGGATCCGACGATTCCGTGCGAACATTCCACCTGGCAGCGGTGTGAGGCGCGCCACTGTCCGCCCGGGTGGCGGACGGCGCGCCCGGACAGGTAGGACACGAGGCGAGTGCGGCGATCGCACGGGGACGGACCGGTGGCAGAGGACGGCAGCAGCGGCGCGACGGCGGGCAGCAACGACCCCACGGTCGCGCTCGAACTGGAACGCCTGATCCTGGACGCGCCGCGCCGCTACACCCCGTACCAGGCCGCGCGCGCCGCCGACGTCCCGATGGAGCTGGCCACCCGGTTCTGGCGCGCCATGGGCTTCCCCGACATCGGCCAGTCCCGCGCGCTCACCGACGGCGACGTGATCGCGCTGCGGCGCCTGGCCGGCCTGGTGGAGTCCGGGCTGCTCAGCGAGTCGATGGCGATCCAGGTGGCCCGTTCCACCGGCCAGACCACGGCCCGGCTGGCCGGCTGGCAGATGGACACCTTCCTGGAGAACCTCACCCAGTCCGTCGAGCCCGGGCTGACCCGGGCCGACGTCGCGTACCCGCTGGTCGAGCTGCTGCTGCCGGAGCTGGAACAGTTCCTGGTGTACGTCTGGCGGCGCCAGCTGGCGGCCGTCACCGGCCGGGTGGTGCAGGCCGCCGAGGACAACGAGATCACCAGCGGACGGCTCGCCGTCGGCTTCGCCGACCTGGTCGGCTTCACCCGGCTGTCCCGGCGGCTGGAGGAGGAGGAGCTCGGCGAGCTGGTCGAGACCTTCGAGAACACCTGTTCGGACCTGATCGCCGGCCAGGGCGGCCGGGTGATCAAGACGCTCGGCGACGAGATCCTCTACGTCTCCGAGGACCCGGCGACCGCCGCCGAGATCGCGCTGAGCCTGATCGAGGCGCTGGCCGGGGACGACACCATCCCGCCGCTGCGGGTCGGCATGGCCTTCGGCACGGTCACCTCGCGGATGGGCGACGTCTTCGGCACCACCGTCAACCTGGCCAGCCGGCTGACCTCGATCGCCCCCAAGGACGCGGTGCTGATCGACGGCGAGTTCGCCGCCGCGCTGGAGCAGAACGGCAGCGTCGCCCCGGCCGACTCGGAGGGGCCGGGCCTGGCCGAGGCGCTGTCGGCCGCGGTCGGGATGCCCGCCTCCGGGCTGCCGATGCCGGGCCCGGAGGCCGGGGCCCGGTTCCACCTGCAGCCGATGTGGCGGCGGCCGGTGCGGGGGCTCGGACTGGTCGAGCCGTGGCTGCTCACCCGGCGGCTGAAGGCCGAGTAGCGCTCCGCCCGCGGGGAAGGCGAACAGTGGCCCGCCGCCCGCGGGGAAGGCGAATAGCGCTCCGCCTGCGGGGAAGGCGTGGGGGCGGAGAAGCCGTCCGCGGTGCGGAGGTCCGTGGGCGCGCTCTCCCGTGGTGGGTGCGCTCTCCGGCGATGGGTGCGGCTCTCCCGCGGCGGGTACGGCTTTCCGGGTGCCGAACGGTTGAAACCCGTACGGTCGGCTGCGGGTCCGTCCGGGCAAACGGGGCATAAGCGAAGGAAACCGCCATAGTCTTGGTGCAAGCGGCCGGTCGGCGGGGGTCTGGCAGGACCGAGCACAGGGAGCGAGGCGAGCCGGTGAGCAGCGAGGCGATCATGACGGACCGCGACTGCGACTGCGGCCGTCCGCGGAACCCCGACCCGCTGCCCGACCTGAGGCTGCAGTCCGTGGTCGAGCTCGCCCAGGACATGGCCGCCGCGCTCACCCCGCTGGAGGCCGTCCGGGCCGCCGCCACCCGGGCCACCGAGGCGCTCGGCGCCACCATGGCCGCCGTCTCGGTCTGGGACCGGGAGTCCGGCCGGCTGCGGGTCCTGGTCAACCACGGAGAACTCGCCCCGGGCGAGGAGGAACTGCCCGAGGACGAGTCGTACCCGGTCGCCGACTTCCCCGAGATCGTCACGTACCTGGAGGAACGCTGGACCACCGGGCGGCTGCCGCGCGCCTGGCTGCAGACCGCCGAGAACAGCGAGCCGCACGCCGGGCACGCCCACCCGACCGCCGGCGCGTACTGCCAGGAGCGCGCCGCGGCGCTGCGCCGGCGCGGGCGGGCCTGCTGCGTGGTCGCGCCGATCGTGCTGCACGGCCAGGCCTGGGGCGAGCTCTACCTCGCCCGGTCGGCCGGGATGCCCGGGTTCACCGAGGGCGACGCCGACTACGCGACGCTGCTCGCCGCCCAGGTCTCGGCCGGGCTGGCGCAGACCGAGCGCCTCGCCGACCTGCGCAGGCTCGCCTTCTCCGACCCGCTCACCGGCCTGGCCAACCGGCGGGCCGTCGACGCCCGGCTGGAGAGCGCGCTGGAGGCGCACAACCGGGACAACACCGTGGTCTCCCTGGTGGTCTGCGACGTCAACGGACTGAAACGGGTCAACGACCAGCTCGGCCACGAGATGGGCGACCGGCTGCTGGAGCGGTTCGCCCACCAGCTCTCGCTGGCCGCCGCCAAGCTCCCCGGCAGCCTCGCCGCCCGGCTCGGCGGCGACGAGTTCTGCCTGCTGGTGGAGGGGCAGAAGGCCGACGAGGTGGTCGCCGTCGCCGAGGAGCTGTGCGCCCGGGCGCTCGCGCTCTCCGAGGGCGAGGGCGTGGCCTGCGGCGTCGCCTCCACCGGGGACTCGATCGGGCCCGTCACCACCCCCGACCGGCTGTTCCGGCTCGCCGACGCCGCCCAGTACCGGGCCAAGGCGGCCCGGGCCGCCCACCCGGTGGTCGCCGGGCGCAGCCACGGCCCCGGATTCTCGCCCGACCCCACCGTGCTGCTCGCCGACGCCGCCGACCCGCACCACCGGGCGGACGGGCGGCGCGGGCCGAACGGCCGGGCCGGGGCGGGCGACCGGCGGCGGTTCCGCGGCGCCGCCCACAGCGCCGACCCGGGGCAGCTGCTCACCGCCGTGCTCGCCTCCCTCGACCGGGCCGCCGCGGCCCGGGCCGTCCACCCGGCGGACACCCTCGGCAAGCTGGTCGTGGTCGCCGAGGCCGCCGCCCGGTTGCTGGACGCCGTCGGCTGGTGGGTCTCGTACATTCCGCCGGGCTCCCAGTTCATGCGCACCGCCCAGCACGCCGTCTACCGGATGACCAGCGGCCCCGCCAACGCCCGCGCCGAGACCCAGCGGGCCCGGATCGAGGCCCCCGACGCGGTCTTCGACCTCCGGCACTACCCGATGACCCGCCGCGCCGTGCGCGGCGGCGCCTTCGCCCTGCGGTCGGGTGCGGCCGGCAACGACCCGGCGGAGGAGGCGATGCTCGTCGTCTCCGGCTACCGGGGCATGGTCGCGGCGGGCGGCCAGAACCCGGCCGGCGGCTGGCTGGTGGAGCTCTTCGCCGACGACGCCACCCTGCCGCTGGGCCAGGCCGCCTGCGCCATGCGGGCCCTGGTCTCGGTCGCCCTGGCGGGCCCGGCCTCGCCGCCGGCGGTCTGAGGCGGCACCCCTGGTCGGGGCCCGTCGGCGGACCCGGTGACGGCGCCCCGGGCACCTCGCCGTCGGCACGGCTCCCGCGGTGGGTCCGGCGGGCCGTACACCCGGCCCGCCCTCGTGCCGCTGCTCCGCGTGCCGGTCGCGGTGGTGGCCGTGTGCTGGTTCAGGCGCCGCGGCCGCCGTCGGCGGCGGGCGGGTTGAGCGCCCGGAGGGCGGCGTCGACCAGGAGGTCGGCGTGCTCGTGGGTGAGCGGGCCGAGCCGGAACTGCCAGCGGTAGTTGAGCGGACCGTAGAAGAGTTCGACGGCCAGGTCGAGGTCGGCGTCGGGGGCGATCTGGCCCGCCTCGCGGGCACGGCGGAGGCGGTCGCGGGTGACCTCCAGCAGCGGGTCCAGCAGGCGGGTGCGGTACTCGGCGTGCAGCGCGGGGTCGTTGAGGATCTCGGCGAGGAGCGCGCGGAAGGTGCGGTCGGCGCCCGGGTCGGCGAGCTCGTCGCTGGTGGGGCGCAGGACGGCGCGGAGGTCGGCGGCGAGGTCGCCGGTGTCGGGGAGGGCGAGGCTGCCCTCGTGCTCGCCGGCGGCGAGGAAGGCGTCGAAGACCACCGCCCCCTTCGAGGGCCACCACCGGTAGATGGTCTGCTTGCCGACGCCGGCGCGGGCGGCGATCGCTTCGATGGTCAGCTTGCCGTAGCCGACCTCGGCGACGAGTTCGGTGGCCGCGGTGAGGACGGCGGCGCGGGCGCGCTCGCTGCGGCGGGCGGGGTCGGGGGCGGTTCTGGAAGCCATGGGAAAAATTCTATGCGCAACAGCGAGACGAACCGTATTGTCTTCTCAAGCAACCGCGAGACGGTCCGTCTCGTCTTCATCGCTGCCCCGGAGGTGCCCGTGAACCGCCCCGCACACATCCTGATGGTCTCCATTCCGGCCCATGGCCACGTCAACCCCAGCCTCGCCGTGATCACCGAGCTGGTCGCCCGCGGCCACCGGGTCAGCTACGTCAACGACCCGTCCTTCCGGGAAACCGTCGAGTCCACCGGCGCCGCCTTCGTCCCGTACCCGACGAAGCTGCCGCTCGCCGACGACCCGGACGGCTGGATGGAGGATCCGGTGGCGATCCAGGAACTGTTCCTGGACGACGCGCTCTCCATGTGGCCCGTCCTCCTGGAGGCCTTCGCCGACGACCGGCCCGACCTGGTGCTCTGCGACATCGCGGGCTTCGCGGCCCGGGCGCTCGGCGAGCGGCTGGGGGTGCCGGTCGTGCAGCTGTCGCCCACCTTCGTCGGCTGGGAGGGCTTCGAGCAGGACCTCGCGGAGGTGTTCGAGGCGATCCGCACCGGTCCGGGCGGCGCCGAGCACTACCGCCGGTTCGCCGACTGGCTGGCCGAGGCCGGTGCGGCGCAGCGCGACGTGGACGCCTTCAAGAACCGCCCGGAGCGGGCGATCGCCCTGGTCCCGCGCGCCCTGCAGCCCAACGCCGACCGGGTCGACGAGCGGCGGATCAGTTTCGTCGGGCCCTGCTTCGGCGACCGCGCCCACCAGGGGCGGTGGGAGCGGCCGGCCGGCGCCGAGAAGGTGCTGCTGGTCTCGCTGGGCTCGGCCTTCACCCACCAGCCCGCCTTCTACCGGGCCTGCGTCCGGGCCTTCGGCGAGCTGCCGGGCTGGCACACCGTGCTCCAGATCGGCAGCCACACCGACCCGGCCGAGCTCGGCGAGGTGCCGGACACCGTCGAGGTGCACCGGTGGGTGCCGCAGCTGTCGGTGCTCTCCCAGGCGGACGCCTTCGTCACCCACGCGGGCATGGGCGGCTCCAGCGAGGGGCTGTTCCACGCCGTGCCGATGATCGCGGTGCCGCAGGCCACCGACCAGTTCGCCAACGCGGACGCCCTGGTGGGGCTCGGCGTCGCCCGTCGGCTGGACACCGAGCAGGCCACCGCGGAGGCGCTGCGCGCCGCCCTGCTGGAGCTGGTCGGCGACCCGGCGGTGGCCGAGCGGCTGCGCGAGCTGTCCGCCGCCGGGCGGGCCGAGGGCGGCACCGCCCGGGCGGTGGACCTGATCGAGGCCGAGCTCGTGAGGTGAACTCGTGAGGTGAAGCGGAGGCGGCCCGGGGGCCGCGGTGTGCGGCGCCGGTCCGGAGGGCGGAGAATCCGGATGGCGAGCACCTGTTGTCATATCTTCATTCACCTGATGTGATGGTGTATATGGATATGCACAGTGCTGTGGCCCCCGACGCTCCGCTGGTCCTGGTCGGCAAGGCCGACGTCAGCGCGGAGGACGTCCTCGCCGTCGCCCGGGGCAACGCCCGGGTCGAGATCGGCCCCGACGCGCTGGCCGAGATGGCGGTCGCCCGCGCGCGGATCGACGCCCTCGCGGCCGAGCCGCGCCCCGTCTACGGCGTGTCGACCGGCTTCGGCGCGCTCGCCGTGCGCCACATCAGCCCCGAGCTGCGCGCCCAGCTGCAGCGGTCGCTGGTGCGCTCGCACGCCGCCGGCATGGGGCCGGCGGTCGAGCGCGAGGTGGTCCGCGCGCTGGTGTTCCTGCGGATGAAGACGCTGGCCTCCGGCCGAACCGGCGTCCGGCCGCTGGTCGCCCGGACCATGGCCGCCCTGCTCAACGCGGGCATCACCCCGGTGGTGCGGGAGTTCGGCTCGCTCGGCTGCTCCGGCGACCTCGCGCCGCTGTCGCACTGCGCACTGGTCCTGATGGGCGAGGGCACCGCCACCGGCCCGGACGGCGTGGAGAAGCCCGCCGCCGAACTGCTCGCCGCCGCCGGGATCGAGCCCGTCGAGCTGCTGGAGAAGGAGGGCCTCGCCCTCATCAACGGCACCGACGGCATGCTCGGCATGCTGGTGATGGCCATCGCCGACCTCCAGCGGCTGTTCACCACCGCCGACATCACCGCCGCGATGAGCCTGGAGGCGCTGCTCGGCACCGAGAAGGTGCTCGCCCCCGAGCTGCACGCCCCGATCCGTCCGCACCCGGGCCAGGCGCTGAGCGCCGCCAACATGCTCGCCGTCCTCAAGGACTCCGGCCTCACCGGCCACCACCAGGACGACGCGCCGCGGGTCCAGGACGCCTACTCGATCCGCTGCGCCCCGCAGGTCGCCGGCGCCGGCCGGGACACCCTGGAGCACGCCCGGCTGGTCGCCTCGCGCGAACTGGCCGCCTCGGTCGACAACCCGGTGGTGCTGCCGGACGGCCGGGTGGAGTCCAACGGCAACTTCCACGGCGCCCCGGTCGCCTACGTGCTGGACTTCCTCGCCATCGCCGCCGCCGACCTCGGCTCGATCTCCGAGCGCCGCACCGACCGGCTGCTCGACAAGGCCCGCTCGCACGGCCTGCCGGCCTTCCTGGCCGACGACCCGGGCGTGGACTCCGGCCTGATGATCGCCCAGTACACCCAGGCGGCGCTGGTCAGCGAGAACAAGCGGCTCGCCGTCCCGGCCTCGGTCGACTCGATCCCCTCCTCCGCGATGCAGGAGGACCACGTGTCGATGGGCTGGTCGGCCGCGCGCAAGCTGCGCCAGGCCGTGGCCAACCTCGGCCGGATCCTCGCCGTCGAACTCACCGCGTCCGCCCGGGCGCTGGAGATCCGTCAGCAGGCCGACGCGTCGGGCCGCGTCGCCCCGGCCACCGCGGCCGCCATGGCCGCCGCCCGGGAGGCGGGCGTCGGCGGCGCCGGCCGCGACCGCTTCCTCTCGCCCGACCTGGAGGCCGCCGCCGAGCTGGTCGCCTCCGGCGAGCTGGTGCGGGCGGTCGAGCGGGTCACCGGCCCGCTGGCCTGAGCCCCGGCCGGCCGGGGTCGTGGCGTCGCCGCGGAGTGACGGGGGCTCAGTCCCAGTCGCTCCGCGGCGAGCGCTCCGCGCGGTCCCGGCGGTTGCGCAGCTCGCCCAGGGCGGCCGCCAGGTTGACCCCGACGATGCCCGCCCAGCAGACCACCAGACCGGCGAAGCCGCCGCTCTCCGGGCTGCCCGCGATCGCCGTCAGCGGGATGCCGAGGACCAGCGAGGTCACCGCGAGCCCGGTGTTGGAGCGCTTGCCCCAGCCCGAACGGCGGGGCTGCC